>JAJUFW010000296.1 GCA_029263555.1 Alphaproteobacteria bacterium | reverse complement strand
GAAGACCCTTAAGAACGTTCTAATTAACATGTACTGACCTACCGAATCTGGTAGAAAAGGCCGGAGACAGCCGGGACCGCTTCCTTCAGCGGACCGGCAGTACGGAATGGAGCGGTGGCCGGCGGTTCGCATCTTCCGACCGATTCACCTGGTAACGGCGCAGGGTTTAGAGGGAGCCGGAGTTGAGACCACGAACCAGATCCATGGTTCGTATCGTTGCGCTCAAAGCGGTGGCGCAGCGGTTTTCATTCCTGCTTCTGCTGGTCGCCGCCTTTGCCCTGATGACGCTCGGCAAGCTCGATACCCAGGTGAGCGACGGCGTGCGGGCCCATGTGACCGACGCGATCGCTCCGATCCTGGACGCCTTCTCGCGGCCCGTCGCCACGGTGGCCGACATGGCCGCCCAGGTGAAGGAACTGAGCGAACTGCGCACCGAGAATGCGCGCCTGCGCGCCGAGAACATGGCGCTCGAGCAGTTCCGCGAAGCGGCCTATCGGCTCGAGGCCGAGAATCTGAGCCTGCGCACGCTCCTCAACTATACGCCGACCGTCGCCCATTCCTTCGTGACCGCGCGGGTGATCGGCGACAACAGCGGCTCCTTCGTCCGCTCTCTCATGATCAATCTGGGGTCGGCCAACGGGATAAAGGACGGTCAGGCGGTGCTCGGCGGCAACGGGCTGATCGGTCGCATCGTCCAGACCGGCGACCGCTCGGCCCGGATCCTGCTGATCACGGACCTGAACGCCCGCATTCCGGTCATCGTGGAATCCTCCCGGCACCGCGCTGTCCTCGGCGGCGACAACACCGATCAGCCGAAGCTGCTCTATCTGCCGCGGGAAAGCGACGTGACGGTCGGCGACCGGATCGTGACCTCCGGCCATGGCGGGATGTTCCCGCCCGGCCTGCCGGTCGGGATCGTCGCATCGGTCAACGAAAACGGGATCCGCGTCCAACCGCTGGAGGACTTCTCCCGGGTCGAGTATGTCCGGGTGGTCGAGTTCCAGGATGTGGGCGCCGCCATCACGCTTCGGGACGCGGCCGGGTACGCACGGTGAGCGGGTCGTTCTGGCAGCGGTTGGACGGTGCTGCGCGCGGCGCCGCGCCGGCGCTCATGACCTTGATGCTGGTGCTGGTCGGTGTCATGCCGCTCAGGCTGCCCTTCTACGGCGTCGTCGCCCCGGTACTGCCGCTGATCGCGATCTACTATTGGGCCGTCCATCGGCCAGATTTGATGCCTTTCGGGGTCGTCTTCGTGCTGGGACTTTTGCACGACATCCTGACCGCCGCCCCGCTCGGCCTCAACGCCGCCGTCTTCCTGGTCGCTCATTGGATCGTCGTCGGCCAGCGGCGGTTTCTGGTTGGCCGGTCCTTCCTGGTGCTCTGGTGGGGCTTCATCATGATCGCGGGCGTGGCGGCCATCCTGGAATGGGGCATCTTCAGCATCTATGCGACGGCCGTGATGCCGGGCGAGCCCGTTCTTTTCCGGACCCTGATCACCATGGCGATGTTCCCGGCGGTCGCGTGGCTGGCGATCCAGGTTCATCGCGGCTTCCTCGCGACCGGCTGAGAGGGGTTGGAGCATGGATCGCGGAGAAAGCGACCGTTACCGAGGCCTGACCCGACGGGCGCTCGTGCTCGGCGGAATGAAGCTCGGGCTCGTGGGCGTGCTTGCCGGGCGGCTCTACCAGCTTCAGGTGATCGAGAGCGAGCGGTTCCAGATGCTGGCCGAGGAGAACCGCATCAATATGCGGCTCCTGCCGCCGACGCGCGGCGAGATCGTGGACCGGTTCGGGGTGCCGCTTGCGGTCAACAATCAGAACTTCCAGGTCGTCCTCGTGGCGGAGCAGGCGGGCGACGTGGCGGCGACGCTGGAGCGGCTGTCGAAGATCACCCCTCTCAGCGACGAGGAGATCGAGGGCATTCTCCGCGACGTGAAGCGGCGCCGGGCCTTCGTGCCGGTCACCGTTCGCGAGAACCTGACCTGGGAACAGGTGGCCGCGATCGAGGTCAACGCGCCGGAACTGCCCGGGCTTTCGATCGAGGTCGGCGAGACCCGCTTCTATCCCCACGCGGATGTGACCTCGCATGTCGTGGGATATGTGGGCGCGGTCGCCGAGTCCGAGCTTAACGGCGACCCGGTGCTGAGCATCCCCGGATTCAAGATCGGCAAGAACGGGATCGAGCGCCAGCACGAGGAGGCGCTGCGCGGCAAGGCGGGCACGAGCCAGGTCGAAGTCAACGCCGTCGGCCGGGTCATTCGCGAACTCAAGCGGGACGAGGGCGTCGAAGGGGACCGGGTCCGGCTGACGCTCGATGTCGGCCTGCAGGAACACGTGACCCGCCGCTTGGCGGTGGAGCAGAGCGCGGCCGCCGTCATCATGGACGTCCACTCGGGCGACGTCTACGCGCTGGCCTCGAGCCCGGGCTATGATCCCAATCTCTTCCCCAGCGGCATCCGCTCGGCCGACTGGTCGCGCCTGATCAACGATCCCTATGCGCCCTTGACCAACAAGGCCATCGCCGGACAGTACGCGCCCGGATCGACCTTCAAGATGGCCGTTGCGCTCGCCGCGCTCGAGGAAGGGATCATCACGGGGGACACCACGGTCTATTGTCCCGGGCACATGACGCTCGGCAACCATCGCTTCCACTGCTGGAAGCGGGGCGGGCACGGCCGGCTCGACGTCGTCGACGCCCTTGAGCAGTCCTGCGACGTCTATTTTTACGAGATCTCCCGCCGGGTCGGGATCGACAAGATCGCCGCGATGGCGAACCGGCTGGGCATGGGGGAGAAGCTGGGCATCGACCTGCCGGGCGAACGGAGCGGCGTGATCCCGACCACCCAGTGGAAGATGGCGACCATGGGACAGTCCTGGCATCCGGGCGAAACCGTGATCGCGTCGATCGGCCAGGGCTTCGTCCTGACGACCCCGCTGCAGCTCGCGACCATGACCGCCCGGCTCGTCAATGGCGGCAAGGCGGTGCGTCCCCGCGTGACGCTGAGCGTCGGGCCCGAGGGCACGGCGAACCTCCGCCCGCCGGAGGCGCCGGACATCGGCGTCAGCGAGCGCAATCTCGAGATCGTCAAGCGTGGCATGATCGCCGTGATGGAGGGGGCGCGCGGCACCGGCAGGTCCAGGCAGATCCCCGTCAAGGGGATGGAGATGGGCGGGAAGACCGGAACCAGCCAGGTCCGCCGGATCACGGCGGCGGAACGGGCGACGCGGGTGCGCTCCAACGAGGAGCTGCCCTGGCGCGAAAGGGATCATGCCCTCTTCGTCGGGTTCGCCCCGATCCATGCGCCGCGCTATGCCTGCTCGGTCATCGTGGAGCATGGCGGTGGCGGCAGCGCGGTCGCCGTTCCGATCGCCCGTGACATCCTGCTGGAATGCCAGCAGCGGGACCCCGCCCGGCTCCTGATGTCGGAACTCGTCCCCGAAGGCGATGGCGAAGGGTAGGCCGGAAGCGGGACGCCCCGCGGCGGGACGTCCCTTTGAGAACGCTTACCTCCGGGCATTGACCGCGGCATAGGCCGGGCGGCCGAGGCAGCGATCCAGCCACGCCGTGACCGCCGGATAACCGGAAAGGTCGATGCTTGCGATCCGGGCCGAAGCCAGAATCGAGGCGACGTTCAGGTCGGCGGCGTTGAAGCTGTCGCCGGTCAGGTAGCTCGACGCGCTGAGATGCGTGTCGAGAACCTTCAGCGGCCTCGGCAACGCCTTTTCGGACGCGGCGATCGCCGCCTCGTCCGGCTGCTGGCGGAACAGCCGTTCGACCACGATCGTGATGATCGGGTTCTCGATCTCGGTCGCCGCCCAGAGGGTCCACTGATAGACAAGTCCCATCCCGATATCCGTGGACGGCCAAAGCCTGCCGCGTCCATAGGTCTGGGCAAGATAGAGATTGATCGCCAGGGATTCGAACAGGGTGACCGGGCCGTCGGTGAGGGCAGGAACCTTGCCGGTCGGGCATATGCCGGCCATCTGCGTGCTCGCTTCCGGGGGCGACACCGGAATGTGCTCATAGGTAAGATCCAGTTCCTCGAGCATCCACATGCAGCGGGCGGCCCTGGACCTGGCGGAGCCGTAAAGCTTGATCATGGTCGTCCTGACAGTCGTTGCGCGAACGATTGAACTCTTATGGGAGGCAGGGCCCGAACGCCAGCGGCGCGAAGCCCGGATCGTCCCCCCAGACGATCCCTTGAAGCAGAGGGTTGCGCTTCGGTGCCGTTCGGCTTATATCAGCGTCCGCCGGCGACGACGACGGTCGGAAGACGTCGAAATCGGTCTTGCACAGGTCTTCGGGCTTTGCTAGAAACCGGCCTCCGCGAACGGCGGGCGTATAGCTCAGTTGGTAGAGCAGCTGACTCTTAATCAGCGGGTCCTAGGTTCGAGCCCTAGTGCGCCCACCATCGCCGGACGAGTGAAAAGGCCGCTAAAGCACCAGCTTGGCGGCCTTTCGCGTTTCTGAAACTAGGTCCGATTTGAGACTGTCCAACTCTTCTCAGTGGTTCGGGCGCTTCTCGGGCCGCTGCCAATGTCCTCCCGTCCGTAAGAAG
>JAJUFW010000025.1 GCA_029263555.1 Alphaproteobacteria bacterium | reverse complement strand
GCATCATGGACCGCCCGATGCTGTCTCTCACCCGCTCGCCCAGCGCGATGGCCGCCGACTTGCCGAGGTCGTCCAGCGTCATCACCGCGAACTGGTCGCTGCCGATCCGCGCCACGAGCCCGCGGCCGACCGTGGCCTCGACCCGCTGGGCGATCGCCACCAGCATGTCGTCGCCGGCGCCCTGTCCCAGGCTGTCGTTGATCTGCTTGAACCGGTCGAGATCGAGATAGAGCACCGCGCAGCCGGACCGCCGCCCGTTCTTGACCTCGGCCAGGGCCTGCTCCAGCCGTTCCATGAAGAAGACCCGGTTGGGAAGCCCGGTCAGGCTGTCGTTCAGGGCGTCCTTCAGAAGCCGTGCCTCGGCCTCGCGCTGGCCGGTGATGTCGGCCGTCGACCCGGCGGCCCGCAACGCCCGGCCCTGGATGTCCCGGACCGCCGTCGCCCGGGTTCGCGCCCAACGGTAGGTGCCGTCCACGTGGCGGACGCGGTACTCCAGATCCAGGATGCCCCCACCGGTGCCGAGGAAGACCTCGAAGGCTTCATTCACCCGCTCCTGGTCGGCCGGATGCACGAGCGCGATCCAGGCGCCTATCCTGTGGCCGAGACCGTTCTCCGGCAGTCCGACGATCTCGTTCATGCGCGGCGAGAAATAGGCCTCGCCCGTCGCCACGTCGATGTCGAAAAGACCGTCATTCGCCCCGCGCGACGCCAGGACGTAGCGCTCTTCCAGATGGCGCATCTGGCTCCGGGTGCGCGCGAAGGCGCGCGCCGTTTCCGAAATCTCTGCGAAGGGGGTCCGAATCTGCGAGACATCGGCGCCCGCATCGGCCGATTGAACCTGGAGCTGCTTCAGCGGCCGGACGATGGACCGTCCCAGTGCCAGCACCGCCAGCGTGACGATCGCGATCAGGATGAGGAGGATCGTCAGGTTGGTCCGCTGATTGTCGAAGATCGCGCCGAGATAGTCCTGCTCGGGCAGGATGACGACAACGCTCCACGGCCATTGCGGATCCGGCAGCGGAGCGAGCAGGCCAAGATAGCGGGTTCCCTGGACCTCGAACTTGTTGAAGGCCGGCCGGTCGGCCTTGATCATGCCGAGGTCGAGGTTGAGGGACGTGATGAAGGCCGCGGCGACAGTGTCGTCCATGTCGCTTAGCATCGCCAGCCGGAGCGGCTGGCGGGGATCGTCCTGCGGGACGAGGATCTTTTTCCGGTCCGGAAAGCCGATCACCTCGCCGGTCCGATTGAGGATCATCGCGAATCCGTTCCGGCTGATGCGCCGTTCGGCCAGGAAGCGCGACAGCGTCTCCATCCGGAGATCGACGCCGACCACGCCCATGAGCGCGCCCCGCTCCCCCAGGACGGGGGTCGCCGCCGACAGGCCCGGCTCCCGGTCGATATAGAAGACGTAAGGATCGGTCCAGACGGTGCGCCGCTCGATGGAGGCGCGCTGGTACCACGGCCGCAGGCGCGGATCGTAAGGGTCCTCGACCCCCCGTTCGCGCAGGATCAGGCGGCGCTCGCGGTCGCGCCAGATCAGGTTGACCAGCCTTTCGCCGTGTTCGACGATGATGATCTTGGTCAGGAATCCGCCAGGGCTCAGGCTTTCGTTGCGGCCGACATAGACCAGATCCCCATCGCTGCCGCCGTAATAGACGGCCGAGAGCGACGGGTAGAAGCTGAGCGCCTCGAAGAAGGCTTCCTCGATGGCGGCAATGTTCGCTTCGGCAAACATTTCCGGATCCGCCAGACGCTGGCTGAGCTGCCGGGCCTCCCCTGCCGGAGCCAGCGAGTTCTCGACCTGCTCGATCGTCCAACCGGCAGCGTTGGCCGTCACGTCGCGCGCCATCCGCTCCAGCGCTCGCTCGCTGGAGCGATAGGCCGATCCGCCGATAACGATCGCGGTCAGCAAAAGGAGGGCGATCGCGCCGACGATCAGCACGCTCCTGATGGACAGTTGGAAGGTACGCCTGTTGATCAATTCATACCTGCCGAAACCTTCCTCGCCGCGATCAACTTGTCGGAACCCCCGTCGTTCCGTGATGTCGTAAGGACAGCCAACTTTTTCCGAAAATGGATGCTTTAGGGGTGGATATCTTACCCGATACGTGAAGAAAGGCACGAGGGGTGTCCCGGTGTCCGCCCGCAGACGCGCCCGGATCCGTCCGGATGGCGGCGGGTACGGACAGGCGATTTGGGCGCAAATCGGGGCAATTTCGAGGGGATCAAAGCCGGCGTCCCGGCGGTTGAGGAAACCGAACCGCTACGGGAGCGCCGGCCGTGCAGAGTCTGAGTACCGAGGAAGCGTGCTTCATCATCGCCAAGGCACGAGAGTTTTCCGTCAAGGAGGCGGAGGTCGAGCCCGATCGCGCAAGCAATCCCAGCGAGGAGGACGAGCGCATCGTGCTGCAGGAGAATCCGACCGACACGTCCCAGGAGGAACTGGTGGCCGCGATCCGTCTCCTGGACGAGGACGCCCGGGTCGAGCTCCTTGCCCTCGTCCTGATCGGCCGCGGCGATTTGGCCGCCGAACAGTGGAGCGAAGCGGTGACCACCGCGCGGGAAAATCCCGATCATCGAACGGCCCGTCACCTCGCTGACATGCCCCTGCTTGGTGACTATATCGAAGAAGGGCTGAGCCTTCGCGGCTTCACCTGCGGGTGATTCGCAAGGCCATCGTCCGCGGCAGTCTTTGGGGGGCCCCGCCGCCCGAAGAAGTCACGAATTTAATGCAGATGTGGACTGCAACCGCTGCGATAGCCGACCATCGATATCGGGCGTAGTGACAGTACGCCGCCATAGGCATTCAGGACGAATCGAAATGTCCGCCCGCCCCGCAAATCCCGCCGAAACAGACGACCGCCCGTGTCTACCGCAGAGGGTACGACAACGTCTTTCGGGTCGGGTATCCTTGCGACAAGCCCATCCTGCCGCGGGGTGAACCATCCCAGGCAGGTATTGTTAGAAGTACGGTAGGATGAAGACGGGCCAACGCAGCCGGGCGCGCAAAGATAATCATGAATATTTCGGGGCTTCCATTCTGGACCATCATGCGCCGGGCCGGGCTGGCTTTAGCCCTGTTCGCCCTTTCGTTTGCTTCCGGCCCAGGCCTTGCCCAGGAACCGGCGCCGCCGGACAGCGGCATCTCTGAGGAGCCGTCCGGGGAGGACGGGCCGGAAAGCACCGTCGGCATCCTGGGCGTCCTGCGTCCCGGGAGCGGCCGCCCCGATCCGTTCACGCTGGTCCCGGACACCGGCCTCGAACCGCTGGCGATCGTCCAGACCCGGCCGGTCGAACTGACCGGATTCGATGGCCCCCTGCTTCTCACGGTAGAGGGCGGCATCGACCTCGTCGTGGTCCACAACGACCGTGCCTTCCGGCGGCGGAAGACGCTGGTCATGCCCGGCGACGTAATCGTTCTCAGCGCCCGCAGCCCGCTCACCTTCGCCACGACCGAGGAAATCGTCCTGACGGTCGGGGACTACAGTACGCCGTGGATCATCTCTACCCGGGACCAGGACCGGACCCCCTGGGCCTTTGACCTGCCGACGGTGACCGACGTCCCCCCGGGAGAGCTTGCCGTCTCCGACCCCCGTCCCTTGCGCGGCTTCGAAGGAACGATCCGGGCCCATGTGGCCGGCGACGGCAATCCGATGCTGAGGCTCAACGACGGGCCGTGGCAGACCGAGGCGGAGGCCAAGCCGGGCGATCAGGTGCAGGTCTCAGTCGTAGCGCCGCCGCCGGGGCAGCGTCTTGCGATCGTTCTCACCGTCGGGGACCTTCAGGTTCCCTGGATCGTGAGCACCCCGGCGGACGAAACGGCACAAGTGCTCCCGCCCCGCGACGAGTGAGCGCTTTCGGGCCCATCGCGCCCGACCGCACTGCCCTGGATGCGCGGATGGCAGGGTTTCGGCCAGTTGCGCTAGACTGCATCCCGCGCAGAAGAACCGGGGCTTCCGGGCGGGAGAATGGGACGTGGATATCGCGGCCTGGCTGCGCAGCCTGGGGCTTGAACGTTATGTCGACGCGTTCCGCGAGAATGCGATCGACTCCGACATCCTGACCGGGCTGACGGCGGACGACCTGAAGGAAATCGGGGTTGCGGCGGTCGGCGACCGCCGCCGGCTGCTCGACGCCATTGCCGCCTTGCGGGACGACAGAGGCCGGCAAATTCCGTCGCCCCACCCGGCTTCCCCCGCCAGGACGGGCGAGAGACGGCCGGTGACGGTCTTGTTCGCCGACCTTTCCGGCTATACCGCCCTCAGCCGCCGCCTGGATCCGGAAGAGCTCCACATCCTGCTCGACCGCTTTTTCGAGCGGATCGACCGAATCGTCCTCGCCTATGGCGGCCACGTCGACAAGCATATCGGCGACTGCGTGATGGCCGTCTTCGGTGCGCCGATCGCCCATGGAAACGATGCCGAGCGCGCAGTGCGCGCGGCCCTTGCCATCCGAGAGACGATGCCCGTCCTGTCCCGCGAAACGGGGCACGAGGTCGAGATCCATATCGGCATCGCCGGCGGACAGGTCGTGGCCGGCAGGACCGGCGGCGAGAACCACGGCGAGTACACCATGGTCGGAGAGAGCGTGAATCTCGCATCGCGCCTCACCGACGCGGGCGGCCCGGGCGAGATCCTGGCCTCCGATCCGGTGTGGCAGAGCCTTTCGGAACGGCTGGACGGGGCGGAGGCCGGGAGGATCGTCGCCAAAGGCTATTCCGAGCCGGTCAGGGCATGGCGCATCCACGGACTGCGCGCGGCCGCGCGCGTCACCCCGTTCGTCGGCCGGAGCAAGGACCTGGCGCGGCTCCAGCAGGCGCTGGACGCCTGCCGCGAGCGGCAGACCGGCCAGACGATCCATATCCGCGGGGAAGCGGGGATCGGCAAGACTAGGCTGGTCGAGGAATTCGAGGCCCTCGCCCGCCGGGCCGGCTTCTCCTGTCATGTCGGCCTTGTGCTCGATTTCGGCATCGGCCCTGCGGGGGATGCCGTGCCGTCGCTGGTCCGCAGCCTCCTGGGCCTGGAGGTCGGAAGTCCGGTCGAGCGCGTGCGCGAAGCGGCGGACCGGGCGCTTCAGGAAACCCTGGTCGAGGCCGGGGATGCCGTCTTCCTGAACGACCTGCTCGACCTGCCGCAGCCGACGGAGCTGCGCACGCTCTATGACGCGATGGGCAATGCCCGGCGCCAGCAAGGGCGGACGCGCGTCGTTTCCCGGCTGGTCCGCGAGGCGAGCCGCCGCAGCCCGCTGCTTCTCGTCATCGAGGACCTGCACTGGGCGGACGCCCGGATGCTGTGGCATCTGGCCGCACTGGCCGAGACGATCACGCAGTGCCCCGTGCTCATGGTCACGACCACGCGTCCCGAGGGCGACCCGCTCAGCCACGATTGGTGGCGCCGAATTCCCGGCGCCGGCCCAGTAATCATCGATCTCGGCCCGCTGCACCGGTCGGAGGCCCTGGCCCTCGCCCGGGCGCTGTCCGAAACACCCAAGACCTCCATCGAACGCTGCCTCGACCGGGCGGGAGGCAACCCGCTCTTTCTCGAGCAGATGATCCGGCATGCCGAGGAAAGCAGCGGGACCGCGGTGCCGCATTCGGTGCGAAGCCTGGTCCAGGCGCGCCTCGACCGGCTGCCGCCGGACGACAAGGAAGCCCTGCAGGCCGCCTCGATCATGGGCCAACGCTTCAGCCGCGATGCCCTCTGCTTCCTCCTGGACCGGCCGGACTACACGCCGGAGCGGCTGGAAGCCAACCACCTGGTCCGGCCCCAGGAAAGCGCCTTTCTGTTCGCCCATGCGCTGATCCGGGACGCCGTCTACGACAGCGTGCTCAAGAGCCGGCAGCGGGCGCTGCATCGCAAGGCCGCGCTCTGGTACTCGGAGCGGGATCCGACGCTTCAGGCGGAACATCTCGACTGTGCCGAAGATCCGGAGGCGCCGGCGGCCTGGCTACGGGCGGCGCGGGCCCAGGCCGCAGAATACCGCTACGACCTGGCCCAGCAGTTCGTCGACCGTGGATTGGCCCGGGCGGCGGACCGGGCCGACCGGTTCGCGCTCTCGTGCTGCCGCGGGGAAATCCTACACGATCTCGGAAACATGCCGGAGGCCGGCGAGGCGTTCCGAGCCGGCCTGGAGCTCGCGGCAAGCGAGGCCGAACGATGCCACGCCCTGATCGGGACGGCCGGGATCAAGCGCATCATCGAGGACCTGGACGGCGCCGCCGAAGACCTGGACGAAGCCGAAAGGATAGCGGGGTCCCTGAATCTCATCCCCGAATTGGCCCGCATCCACCTCCTGAAAGGCAATCTCAGCTTCCCGCGAGGAGACATCGACCGGTGCCTCGTCGCCCATCGCAGGAGCCTGAAGCTCGCCCGACAGATCGGCTCGCAGGAGCTGGAGGCAGCCGCCCTCGGCGGCCTGGGCGACGCCGAATATGCGCGGGGACGGATGCGCAGCGCCTACGAACGGTTCCGGCGCTGCGTCGTCCTCTGTCGGGAGCACGGGCTCGGCCGCATCGAAGTCGCCCATCTTCCCATGACGGCAATCACCCGGTGGTACGCAGGCGACATCCGCGGCTCACTCGTCGACAGCCTGGAAGCCACCGCCTCGACGGCGAGGGTCGGCCATGCCCGGGCCGAGATCATTGCCCGCCATGCCGCCTATCTCTGCAGCCTCTCGCTCCTGGACCTGCCGACCGGGATGGAGCACATCGAGGCATCCCTGATCCTTTCCTGCCGTCTCGGGGCCCGGAGATTCGAGGCGGAATCGCTCGCTTTCCGTGCCAACCTGCACCGGCTTGCCGGGGCACATGGGCAGGCGCTCTCGGATGCGCGGCAGGCGGTCGCGATCTGCCGGGAAACCGGCATGTCCTATTTCGGGCCGACGACGCTCGGCATCCTTGCCGCAACGGCCCGGGACCCGGACGAACGCAATCGCGCCCTGGCCGAAGGCGAGACCCTGCTGGCCGGCGGGTCGATCAGCCACAATCACCTTCTTTTCCTGTGGCACGCCATCGACAGCTGCCTTGAGAACGCCGAATGGGAGCGGGCCGGCGCCTATGCGCGTGCGCTCGAGGCCTATACCCGTCCGGAGCCCTTGCTGTGGGCGGATTTCATCATCGCCCGCGCCGATGCCCTCATCGCCTGGGGCCGCGGCCGGCGCGATGCCGCCCTTGAAACCGAACTCCGGCGGCTCCACAGCCAGGGCATCGATGCCGGCTTCCGGATCGGCCTGTCCATGATCGAACGGGCGCTGGCGGGCACCGCCCTTGCGTGATGCCGGCGGGACGAGCCGCCCCGTTCAGGGGCGGATCATCACCAGCGTGCCGTCGGCGACCAGGCGCCAGATCTCCTCGATCTCGCGGTTGGTTACGGCGATGCAGCCATCGGTCCAGTCGACCTCCGGGTGGCGGGCGGCCTCGGCCGCGGAAATGCCGTTCGGCAGGCCGTGGATCATGATGTCCTGGCCCGGATCGATCCCGAGCGCCTGCGCCCTCGCGCGGTCGTCCGGGCCCGGATAGGAGATGTGCCGCGACAGGTGATAGCGGCTGTTCGGCTTCCGGCCGTCTACGTAGTAGAGTCCTTCCGGAGTCCGGCCGTCTCCCTCCTGCTGCTTCGGGCCGATGGGATTCCGGCCAAGGGCGATCCGATAGCTGTGAACGACCTGGCCGTCGCGGATCAGGTAAAGGGCCCTCGCCCCCTTCTCCACCAGAACGTAGTCGACAGGTTCGGGTTGCGGCACAAGGGTTACCGTTCGGGGACCGGAGCACGCCGCCAGAGCAGTGACGACCATGAAGAACGCCAGCGCGGCACCGAACCGACCGGCGATACGTTTAAAAGGCAAGGAATTACTGCTCCGCTGCGTCGTTCTTGCGGGGGGCGTCCGCCCCCACGGATACCGTCATACGAATGGAAGACAAATCCTTGAGAGTTTCAATGCTTTTGGTCGCGGCCCTGGTGGCGGGCACGGCCTGGGTCGGTCCGGGCGGCCCGGGCATGGTCGGGACCATGCAGACCTACCGGACGACAGCGGCCGACACGCTGGAAGACATCGCCATGCGCTTCGACCTTGGGTATGTCGAGCTGGTGGCGGCGAACCCGGGCCTGGATCCGATGGCGCCTGGGATCGGCGTGGAGGTGACGCTGCCGACGGCGCATCTTCCTCCGGATGCTCCGCAGGAGGGCATCGTCATCAATCTCTCCGAGATGCGCCTCTACTATTTCGGGCGGGACGGAGAGGAGGTTCACTCCTTCCCCATCGGCATCGGCCGGGAAGGTCGACACACGCCCCTCGGCCGGACCCGCGTGGTCGACAAGAAGGCCAATCCCACCTGGCGCCCTCCCGCATCGATCCGGGCGGAGCAGCCGGACCTGCCGCCCGTCGTTCCCCCGGGCCCGGAAAACCCGCTCGGCGAATACGCCTTCTATCTCGGCTGGCCGGCCTACCTCATCCACGGCACGAACAAGCCGGCCGGCGTCGGACGCCGGGTCAGCGCAGGTTGCATTCGGATGTATCCGCAGGATGTCGAAAGGCTGTTCTCGATGGTGGAGGTGGGGACGCCGGTTACCGTAGTCGACCAGCCGATCAAGTTCGGCTGGCACGAAGGCGAACTCTATGTGGAAGCGCATCTGCCGAAGGAGAAGGCGAACGACCTAGTGTTCGACGGTTCCTTCCAGCGCGAAATCCCCAGCGGCCTCATCGCCGAATTGATCCCGATCGCCGGCGAGGCCTTCCAGCGGATCGATTTCGACGCCCTTCACCGAGCGGTGCTCGAGCGCCGCGGCTATCCCGTCCGCATCACCCGCTGAGCTGTCCGGGGATCGGCCCGGTCGGCATCGGCGATGCCTCCGGACCGGGCCCGCGATCCCCGGGAATACACTATTTCTGCAGCGTCCGCTGATAGTCCTCCTGGGTGGTGGTCTGCGCGGTCGGCTGCATCGTCGTCGGCTGACGCTGGACGGGCTCCGCCGGCGGCGGCGCGGTGGTTGTCGTCGTCGTGCGAGTCGAGGTCGTCGTCATCGCCTCGTCCTCGCCCTGGAACCATCCGCAGGCGGATAGGGTCAGGCTGAGCATACCGACGAGAGCAAGCGTCGGAATCGTGCGTCCTATCGTCATGGTCGGGGTCCCTTTTTGGTTGCCGTCCTGAATTGCTGTCCTCCGCCCCGGCGATGCTTTCGCCGCCGGGACGTTAGCCAGGGGTTTCCGCGACCCCGGCCAAAATCGAACCCTTCATCGTGGGGTTTGGTTCCTAGGGCGTACCAATCCGGGCCCGATTCTTTTCCCGGCGTTGCAGGAGCGCTAAGATGTTCGGAGCTCCGCAAACCGGCCCTCCGCTTCACGAGGCGAAGCATCTTCATGCCACCCCGCTTGCTACCGTTGATTGTTCTCTTCCTCTCCGGCTGTGGTGCCCTGGGCGATGCCTTGGGCACCGGCATAGCCGCAGCCGGCGACGCGACCAAATACGTCGTCGGAAAACTTCAGGAAGGGGATGCCGCGGGGTCCCCTCCTGCGGGAACCGCAACACCCGCCGCCGCGCCGGCAA
The DNA here is from genome assembly GCA_029263555.1 of Alphaproteobacteria bacterium. Classification (GTDB taxonomy): domain Bacteria; phylum Pseudomonadota; class Alphaproteobacteria; order DSM-16000; family Inquilinaceae; genus JAJUFW01. Next base: position 3,872 of record JAJUFW010000025.1, on the reverse strand, counting down.
CGGCCGAGCCGGTCGGCGGGCCGACCGTAACGTCGGCCCCCGCAGGAAGGGTCGAGGTGCAGCCGCTGGACTAGGGCCCGGGTTCAGGCGCCCTGCAGGCGGCGCAACCGTTCGAGAAGCCGCTGCGTCGGATAGCCGTCCGGTGTCTCCCCGAGCTCCCGCTGGAACGTGCGGATCGCAGTCCGGGTCATCGGGCCGATGACGCCGTCGATCCCGCCCGGGTCATAGCCGCGCGCCAGGAGTAGGCGCTGAAGATCGATCCGATCGCTCCGGCTGAGCGGCGGCTCGTCGGTCGGCCAGCCGGCCGTGATGCCGGCACCACCCCGCAGCCGGTCCGAGAGGTGACCGATGGCGAGCGCATAGCTCGTCGCATAGTTGTAGCGCATGATCGCGCGGAAATTGTCCGTCACCAGGAAGGCGGGGCCGCGATGACCGGCCGGCGCGAGGATCGACGCCTCCGCGTCGTCCGGCGGCATCACCCCGTCGGCCGCGGGAGCGACGCCGAGCGACCGCCATTCGCTGACGGGCCTCTTCACGGCGAGTTCCGTCAGGCCATAGTCGAAGCCGTCCGGAAGCACGACCTCCAGCCCCCAGGGAAGTCCGGGCTGCCAGCCGGCCGAGGCCAGGACATTGGCGGTCGAGGAGAACACGTCCGCCTTGCTGCCCCAGAGATCCCGGACACCGTCGCCGTCGCCGTCGACGGCATAGGCGACGAAGGTGGTCGGAATGAACTGCGTCTGGCCCATCGCCCCGGCCCAGGACCCAATCATCAACTCGGGCGCAAGATCGCCCCGCTCCAGGATCCGGAGCACCGCCAGCAGCTGCTCGCGCGCGAAATCCGCCCGACTGCCATGCCAGCCCAAGGTGGCGAGCGCGCTGATCACCGGCAGGTCGCCGTAATTGTTCCCGTAGTCGCTTTCCAGTCCCCAGATCGCGACCAGAATCTCGCTGGGCACGCCGTATCGCTGCTCGATCGCGGCCAGCAACTGCGCATTTTCCGCCAGATGCTGCCGTCCACGGCTGACCCGGGAAGGCGACACCGCCGATTCGAGATAGGCCCAGATGGGACGCTGGAACTCCGGCTGGTTCTCGTTCGCCTCCACGACCCGGGGCAGCGGGCGGACGTCCCGGAAGGCGCGTTCGATGACCGTCGGGGCGATGCCCTGCTCGCGCGCATAAGCCTTGAAGTCGGCAAGCCAGGCTTCGAAGCTCACGCCCGAGGCAGAATCGGCGGCGGATCCGGGCGTGCCCGTCAGGGAACCGGCGGCGGCCCCCGGGCCGGTGCAGCCCGACAGGCTCATGACCAGAAGCGGGGCAAGGAGGATCGAAAGGACGGAACGGTTTCGACGCGTCATGATACCTGTCGGTCAGGAACGGGACGGCGGGGCGCTGCCGATACCGGTTGATAGCATCGTCGCGCCCGCGCCGACACCCCGTTCACGCACGTTCTCTCGGACCGACCAGTTGGACGCTCTTTGCCTGGGGGCCGTAGGCGCTTTCGGCCTCCGCAACCAGGTACCGGACCTCACAGCCCGGCTCCAGGCAATCGAATCCCTCCCCCTCGACGACCGCCGCGTGGAAGTAGAGCGTCTCCCCCTTCGGGGTCTCGATGAAGCCGAATTCGCGCTCCGGCTCGAGGCGGGTCACGCGCCCGTAGGACGGCCCGTCATGAGTTTTCACCTCCCGGCGGCTCTTCCGGGCATCGTCCTCCAGCTGCCGTATCGCGACATCGAAAGTCTCGCGGATCACGGGATAGACCTGGCTCACGCCGTTGACCGTGTGCGGCCGCTCCTGGCGCTTGGCGACGATGACGTTCCCGGGGACGGAAACCTCGACCTTCAGGCCGATATTCGTCTTGTGCGCCATGCGGCGGTCGGCCTCCACCGCCACACGGCACGAGATGATGCGATCGGAAAAGCGTTCGAGACGGCCGACCTGCGCCCGGATCTGCTCCTCGATGAAGGGGGAACTTTCCATGCCGTGAAAGACCAGCTCAAGAGGCACCTGCATCTTGGTCTCCGCAAAACGATCCGTGGAGTGCCGTCCTTCTTCATAACGACGGCAGACTCAACAGGTGCGAAGTCCGGCATTGGTTCCACGCGAAAAGTTTCGAAGCCGTACCGGATCACTTTTTATTAGTATTTTCCGGAATAATACTCCCGTCAGCCGCATACCGCTGCTTCGGGAGAGGAAGCCTGTGAGCAAGAACCGTCGCGCCGGGAAAACCGCCGTCGAGCCCGTCGTACCGCTGGTCGTGCTCAACCCCGATGATCCGCCGCGCCCATCGGTTTCTCCGGCGTTGCCGGCACGTCGTCCCCTTTTTCCCGTCATCGCCGCCTCGGTCGGCATTCTCCTGAGCGCCGGATGGCTCGCCGCCTGCATCCGTTATGCCGACGTCACCTTCGGCTTCGATGCGCTCCTGTTGCTGATGCCGCACGAGCTCGGCGGCTTCCTGGCCGGTGCGATGGCGCCGATCGCCCTGCTCTGGACCATTATCGCCTTTCTGGTCCGGGCGGCCGATATCCGCGCGGCCACGAGCCCCCTGGCGACCCAGCTGGCCGAACTGCTGAAGCCGGGCGGCCCCGGCGAAGATCGGGTTCTCCGGATGGCCGAGGCGCTGCGCGCTCAGGCTGCCGCCCTCGACCTCGCCTCCGACGAGACGCTCAGTCGCGTCGCCCGGGCCGAGGAGGCGTTGCGCCGGCAGGCGGAAAACCTGACCGCGGTGCACGCCGCGGCCGCCGCCGAGATCGAGCGGGTTGGCGCGGCGCTGCAGCAGCAGACCCGGACCCTGGAACAGCTGAGCGAAACGGTCCAGGAACGTGCCCGAGCCGTCGAGGCGGAGACCCGCGCGACGCTGGAGCGGCTGGAGGCGACCTCGGCCGCTTCTCTCGCCCGGGGGAACGAGCTTGCCGGCGTTCTCCGGCAGGCGGCCGAGGGCTTCTCGGGATCCGCGGAGGCTGCATCCGCCCGGGTCGGCGAAGCCGCCGATGCCCTTTCCGAACGGTCGGCGGCGGCGCTCGCCCGCATGTCGGAGGCTACCGCCCGGATCGAGACGGCCGGCCAGACCCTCGCCGAGAGGGCATCCGACTTCGGGGGCACGGTGGACCGCGCCGGCTCCCATGCGGACCGCCTGGGTGCAGCCCTGTCCGAGCAGGCAGGCCGTATCGAGGCTGCGACGGCGGCTGCCGCCGGCCGCCTGAAGGACACCGGCGCCCTGGTCGACCGGGCCGTCGCCGAAATCAGCAACGCCGCGGAGGTCCAGGCGGAGCGGGCCGGACAGGCCGCCGCTGCCATCGACCGGCAGGCGAGCGAACTGCTTCAGGCGACGGAACGGATCGCCGAGAAAGGCAGCGCGATCGAGGAAGCTCTGGAGCGGCGCCGGACCGCCCTGATCGACATGGCCGAGGCGGTCCTCTTGATCAACTCGGGCACGGGCGTGCTGGCCATGCTGTGGGAGAAACCGGTCATCTGTACCGGAACCGCGTTCTACGGTCATCCCGAGCTGAGCCGGCAGGCCAAGACCGCCGAGGAGGTGCTCGCCATCCTGGCCAGCAACTGGCGGCCCAGCCGCGAGAAGACGCTGCGCTTCCTGCACTACCTGGTGGAGGAGTTCTACTCGTTCGGTCGCTTCCAGACCCGCGACACGCGCATGCCCGACGGCAGCCGCATCACGGCGACCACGGGCATCGCCTTCCACGTGATCCGCGGGCTGCCGGGCGGTGAGCTGCGGCTGCAGAGCGACGAGCCGGTCACGGTCGACAAGGGCTCGATCCTGTTCGATCGCTATCGCGGCAGCGGCGAGCGGCGCTGGCCGGTGCGCTTCGAGATTCCCGCGCGCGTGGCCACGCGCTTCACGGTGGTGCGCAAGCTGC
>JAJUFW010000272.1 GCA_029263555.1 Alphaproteobacteria bacterium | reverse complement strand
TGGGGCTCGATCCCCGACGACCACGACCTGATGGCCGGCATGTGCGGTCTGCAGACCAGTCACCGCTACGGCAACGCGACCATGCTGGCCGCGGACTTCGTCCTGGGGATCGGCAACCGCTGGGCGAACCGCCATACCGGGTCGATCGACAAGTATACGGCCGGGCGGAGCTTCATCCATGTGGACATCGAGCCGACGCAGATCGGCCGCGTCTTCGCGCCCGACTACGGCATCGTCTCGGACGCCAAGGCGGCGCTGCGGCTGTTCGTGGAGGTCGCCCGCGAATGGAAGGCGCAAGGCCGCCTCAAGGACCGGTCCGCCTGGGCGGCGGAATGTCTCCGCCGCAAACGGACCATGCAGCGCCGGACCCATTTCGACCAGGTCCCGCTGAAGCCCCAGCGCGTCTACCAGGAGATGAACGAGGCATTCGACCGGGACACCTGCTACGTCACGACGATCGGCTTGTCCCAGATCGCCGGCGCACAGTTCCTGCGCGTCTATCACCCGCGCAACTGGATCAATTGCGGCCAGGCCGGGCCCCTGGGCTGGACCCTGCCGGCGGCGCTGGGGGTCCGCGCCGCGTTGCCGGACAAGAAGATCGTCGCCTTGTCGGGCGACTACGATTTCCAGTTCCTGATCGAGGAGTTGGCGGTCGGCGCCCAGCACAAGCTGCCCTATCTCCATGTCGTGGTGAACAACGCTTATCTGGGCCTGATTCGCCAGGCGCAGCGCGCCTTCGGCATGGATTTCGAGGTCAGCCTGGCATTCGAGAACGTCAACCGTACGGTTTCGGACGGCGCCGGGGGCTACGGCGTCGATCATGTGGCCGTGGCTGAAGGGCTTGGCTGCAAGGCGATCCGGGTCACGAGCCCGAACGAGTTCAAGGAGGCGTTCGCCCGGGCCGAGGCGCTCATGAAAGAGCATCAGGTGCCGGTGGTGATAGAGTTCATTCTCGAGCGCGTGACCAACATCGCCATGGGCACGGAGATCGACGCGATCAACGAGTTCGAGGAGACCCTGGACCTCGAGCCGGAGGATCGCGCGCTTCAGCCCGCGGAATGAAGGTGAACGCCCGCGCCGGATCCGCCGGACGCGGGGCATCGGGGGGAGGCCGAAGAATGCCGAAATTCGCAGCGAACCTGACCATGCTCTTCAACGAGCTGGGATTTCTGGACCGTTTCGAGGCCGCCGCCCGGGCCGGCTTCAAGGGCGTGGAATATCTTTTCCCCTACGACTTTCCGCCCGATGCCCTGGCGGCCAAACTGTCCGCGCACGGGCTGACCCAGGTCCTGCACAATCTTCCGGCGGGCGATTGGGGCGCGGGCGAACGGGGGATCGCGATCCTGCCGGATCGCCGACAGGAATTCCGCGACGGCGTCGCCCGGGCGATCACCTATGCCAGGACGCTGGGCTGTGGGCAGGTGAACTGCCTGGCCGGGATCGCGCCGGCCGGGGCGGATCCGGCGCTTCTGCGCCGGACCTTCGTCGAGAATCTGAAATTCGCGGCCGATGCGCTCGGGGCGGAGGGCATCCGCCTGCTCATCGAGCCGATCAATACCCGCGACATCCCCGGCTTCTTCCTGACCCGCACCGCCGAGGCGCTTTCGATCATCGACGAGACCGGGTCGGACAACCTCTTCCTGCAGTACGACATCTACCACATGCAGATCATGGAAGGGGATCTCGCCCGGACGATCGAGCAGAACCTCGGCCGGATCCGCCACATTCAGCTTGCCGACAATCCGGGGCGGCACGAACCCGGCACCGGCGAGATCAACTATCCCTTCCTGTTCCGGCACATCGACGCCCTCGGTTACGATGGCTGGATAGGCTGCGAGTACAAGCCCGAACGTTCTACCGAGGACGGGCTCGACTGGCTGCGCAGGGCCGCGACCGACAATGCCGACGTCGCTGCGTAGCGCCGGCCGGGCCAAGGCAGAAGAAGGGAGGAGACATGGAGAAGATCGGCTTCATCGGGCTTGGGATCATGGGCGCCCCGATGGCAGGGCATCTTTTGGACGCGGGATATGAAGTCACCACGTCCACGCATCGCCGCCAGCCCCAGGACTGGCTGGTCGAGAAGGGGATCAGGACCGCACCGACCATGAGGGCGGTCGCGGAAGCCAGCGACATCGTCATCACCATGGTCCCCGACACGCCGCAGGTCGAGGAGGTGCTGTTCTCCACCGACGGCGTCGCGGCCGGGCTTTCGCCGGGCAAGCTCGTCATCGACATGAGTTCGATCTCGCCGATCGCGACCAAGGAGTTCGCCGCCCGCATCGGAGAGCTGGGCTGCGCCTATCTGGACGCGCCGGTGTCGGGCGGCGAGGTCGGAGCCAAGGCGGCGTCCCTAACCATCATGGTCGGCGGCAGCGAGGAGGCGTTCGCCCGCGCCCGCCCCGTGTTCGAAAAGATGGGCAAGAACATCACCCTCGTCGGTGAGAACGGCGTCGGGCAGACGACCAAGGTCGCCAACCAGATCGTCGTGGCCCTGACGATCGAGGCCGTGGCCGAGGCGCTTGTTTTCGCGTCGAAGGCGGGCGCCGACCCGGCCAAGGTGCGCCAGGCGCTCATGGGCGGGCTGGCTTCGTCGCGGATCCTCGAAGTCCATGGCGAGCGGATGATCAAGCGGACCTTCCAGCCCGGATTCCGCATCGAGCTGCACCAGAAGGACCTGAACCTGGCGCTCCAGGGCGCGAAAGCGCTCGGCCTCTCGTTGCCCAATACGGCAACCACCCAGGAGCTGTTCAACGCCTGCGCAGCCCATGGCGGCAAGGGCGAGGATCATTCCGCGCTGGTTCGGGCGCTGGAAATCATGGCGAACCACCAGGTGGCGACGGCAGGGAACCCTTCGTGAGCCCGGGTTGCCGGGCGGCGCCTCCGTCCTCCCGCTAAGGGAAGGAGGCGTCGTCGGGCGCTTTGGCTCCCACATGGCGGAACGGGGGCCATGAGGCCGGCCCCCGTCCGCGTCCGTGGCCCGCGTCAGGCCACGGCCTTCAGGTCCTTCGCGACCGCCTTGCCCTTGTCCTCGGCAGCCTTCACGAGCTTGCCGCAGGTGTCCACCGCCTGGAAAAGCGGCTTCATTTCCTTGTCGGTGGGCTTGGCGCCGCCGCCCTTCACATGGGCCTCCAGGCCGTCGCTGAGGAAGGCGGCGCCCTTTTTCAGCGCCTTCATGCTCTCCCCGGCCGCTTTGAAGGCGGCGCTGGCGATTTTGCCGTTGCCGCCCTTGATGGCCGCCGCGGCCTCGTCGAGGTTGGCGATCACCACTTCGTAGCTCTTCTTGACCTCGCCCATATATTTGTTGACCACGCGGACATCGACCAGGCGGGCGTACATCTCCTTCACCGCCTTCTTCTTGTTGAAGTCGAGTCCCGACATCACGGTCTTCATCTGCGATTCCAGGAAGGCCTTGGCCGTGCCCTTGCGCACGGCATCCTTGATCTCCCGCAGGCTCTTCTCGGTCGCAGTATACTTGGCCTCCATGTCTTTCTGCGTCTTGTCGATCAAGGCCTGGGACTTCGAGTCGATGCCGAACTTCGCCTTGAAGTCGCGCTTCTTCAGATCCTTCTCGGTTTCCTTGATCAGGCTGTCGAGCTTCACGAGCTCGGCCTACAGCAGGCGGATCGTCTTGGCCTCGGCGTCGTATGCCTTCTGGAGATCCTTGACGAGGCTTTCTGCCCCCGCATAGGCGGCCTTGACCGTCTTCTCCCCGGCAAAGTCCTTGTAGTCCTTGCCCGGGCGGCCCTTGTCGATCAGCTTAGCGATCTCCAGGCTGATCTCGTCCACGCCGGCGCCGATGAGTTCCTGCAGCTTCGGGATGTTGAGGTTCTGAAGGTCATCCAGCTCCTCGAGGAGGCGATCCAACCGGCTCTGGACCACCTTATAATCCTTGGTCAGCATGTCGAGATACTTGGACATATGCTTCCCCTCCGTGACGCGGCGCTCCCTGCGCGGTTCACGCTTCCTGCGATCGGAACGGTCAGCGCTCCGGACTGGGCCGGCAACTTAAAATTGCAATCATGTCGTCCAAGCATCGCTTTTCGGCCACGGCGAATGCCGGGAAGCAGGACCCTACCGGGGGCGATGTCCCCGGTCTACTCGCCGTCCGGGATCGCCGGCACGTCGCGAATTTCCACCCTGGTTTCGAGCGTGTTTCCGACGGTGCAGACGCGATGAGCTTCCGCGACCAGCGCTTCTCGTTCGGCTGCCGTGAAATCGCCTTCGATGTCAAAGGCGCAGTCGAAGCGTGCGATGCGGGAAGGTGCATCCGGCGCCTTTTCGTGCCGCACCTCGACATTCACGGAAACCAGCCGGTCCTGCCATCCGAAGGTCCTTGCCGCGATCCGCACGCTGAGCGCAAGGCACCCGGCAAGGGCGGCGTCCATGAGCTCCAGCGGCGTCATCCCGCTCTCGCGGGCGGACCCCGCAAGCTCCATGGAGGCGCCGGAGCGTGCGGTCACCTTTCCCTGCCCCTTTCCGGGAAGCGAAGCTCCAACGACGCTCGACCGCTTGACGATGTTGACCATGGCCGCTCACTCGAACCGACGGGGCAGGGGGCATTGCCGCCCTGCCGATGCGAAGGCCGCCAACATAGGAGACCGGGCCGGGAGGCGCAACGGATGCCCGGGGCCATCTGCTCCGCCCGCATGGGCTGTGGACTATGTTCGTCCTCACGACCTAGATTGACGCCCGAGAATTGCTCCTGCCCGCCCCCGGAATGCAGCAGGAAGCACAGTTACGGAAGGAGAAATCAGATGACGGGAACGCGGAAATGGGCCGGCCGGGGCCTCCGGCTTTCGGCCATGGCCGCAATGCTTGCGTTCGCCGGACTTGCCGGCGCCCAGGCGCAGGAAACGG
>JAJUFW010000320.1 GCA_029263555.1 Alphaproteobacteria bacterium | reverse complement strand
GTATCCTGGGCCATCCATGAAGACGAAGCCCTTCGCGGTGATCGGTTCGGCATAGCGGAAGACATCGACCAGGCTGGTGGTCCCGGCCTTCGCGACGGCGCCGAGCGATTTCTCCAGGATGGTGGTAAGGCCGCCGCGCTTGTTGCCCGGAGACGGATTGTTGTCCATCCGGCCGCCGTGCCGACGCACATACTCCTCCCACCAGCGGATCCGCTCGACCAGCTTCTCGCCGACGACGTGGCTCGCCGCACGGCGCGTCAGAAGATGCTCCGCCCCGTAGATCTCGGGCGTTTCGGTTAGGACGACCGTACCGCCGTGCCGTACCAGCAGATCCGCCGCGGCGCCGAGCGCCGGGTTGGCGGTGATCCCGGAATAGCCGTCCGATCCGCCGCATTGGAGCGCGACCACCAGTTCGGAGGCCGGTACCGTTTCGCGCCGCGATCGGTCCGCTTCGGCCAGCATGTCCCGGACCAGTGCGACCCCGTATTCGACCGTCCGCCGCGTTCCGCCCGTCGTCTGGATGTTCATCGTCTGGAAGGCCGGCCCGCGCTCGATGCCGTAGGCATCCAGGAGAAAGTCGATCTGGTTCACCTCGCAGCCCAGCCCGACCATGACCACGCCCGCGAAATTCGGATGGCGCGCATGGCCCCAGAGAACCCGTTGCAGATTGTCGTATCCCTCGCCGCTGTCCGCCATGCCGCAGCCTGTCGAATGGGTAAGGGCGACGACCCCGTCCACATGGGGATAGGGCGCAAGCAGGCGCCCGTTCTCGAACGCCCGGGCGATCTGGCGGGCGACGGTCGCCGAACAGTTCACGCTGGTGAGGACACCGATATAGTTCCGCGTCCCGATCCGGCCGTCGGAACGCCGGTAGCCCTGGAACGTCGCCCGTTCTTCCATCGGGACATGGTCCGTCGGCACGGCCTCGGTGCCGATGGCGTAGTCCCGGGCGAAATCATGCAGCTCGACATTGTGGACGTGGACGTGATCGCCGGCGGCGATCGGACCGGCCGCGAAGCCGATGATCTGCCCGTATTTCCGGACGGGCGCGCCTACCGGGATCGCGGCACGCGTGACGATGCCTTCCCCGTCGATCGGCGTTTCCGGCGCGATGTCCTGGCGGGCGACGACGACGTTGTCGACGGCGTTCAGTCGCAGAGTGAGCGGCAGCGACATGGGAACGGCTAGCCTCCCCGATGACCTTCCCGACCCAGGCCCGCCCACAACCGCAGGCTACGTTCCCCGGTTCCGCAACCGCCTGCCCGCCTCGCGGTGCCCGGCGGCTCAGATCAGGGTGGACCGCGGCGCGATTTCGGGATGTTCCTTCAGCACGTGCCTGGAGGCGGCATTCACCTCGATCAGCTTCACATGATAGCCCCAGAGATCCGCGATGTGCTGGAGCACCCCCCGCGCATCCTTCTCGGCCAGAAGAATGCCGTCGTTCACATGGTGCTCCAGGATCAGCTTGCGGTCGCCTGCCAGATCGACGTCGACGACCTGGATGTCAGGATCGAGGACGGCCACGTCGTATTGCCGGGCAAGGGACCGCCGGACAGCCTGATAGCCGCGCTCGTTGTGGATCGCCTCGACCACCAGTTCCGGCCGCTCGCTGTCGTCTCTGAGCTTGAACAGCTTCATCTGGCGGATGAGATGGGGGCTGAGATACTGAAGGATGAAGCTTTCGTCCCGATAGTTCGCCCAGGCGTCCAGCAGGGTTCCCCGCGGGTCCCGGTTTCCGGCGATCTCGGGAAACCAATAGCGGTCCTCCTCCGTGGGCTCCTCGCAGATGCGCCGGATGTCCTGCATCATGGCGAAACCCAGCGCATAGGGATTGATGCCGCCGAAGCGCGGATCGTCGAAATCGGGCTGGAAGACGACGCTGGTGTGCGAATGTAGGAACTCCAGCATCGAGCCGTCGCTGAGGCGCCCGGTCTCGTGCAGGCGGTTCATGATGTGGTAGTGCACGGCCGTCGCGCAGCCTTCGTTCATGACCTTCGTCTGCTTCTGCGGGTAGAAATACTGCGAAATGCGGCGCACGATCCGCAGGATCTCCCGCTGCCAGGGCTTCAGCTTCGGCGCGTTCTTCTCCAGGAAGTAGAGCAGGTTCTCCTCAGGCAGGTTCAGCCGCTTTTTCCGCTCGGCCACCGCCTCGTTCCGGCGCCTGTCCCGGCCGCCCGTCGGCACCGTCCGCCAGAGATCGACATAGCTCTGTTCCTGGTAGGCCAGGCGTTCCAGCTCCCGCCGGCGCTCCTCGCGGAGGTTGAGCTTGCGCTTTCGCGGATAGCGATGGACGCCGTAGTTCATGAGCGCGTGGGCCGCGTCCAGCACCGCTTCGACGGCGGCGACGCCGTGCTGCTCCTCGCAGCGCTGGATGTAGGATTTGGCGAATTCCAGGTAGTCCAGTATGCCCTCGGCATCCGTCCATTGCTGGAACAGATAATTGTTCTTGAAGAAGTGGTTGTGGCCGAAGGCGGCGTGAGCGATGACCAGCGTCTGCATCGTCATGGAGTTCTCTTCCATGATGTAGCTGATGCAGGGGCTGGAATTGATGACGATCTCGTAGGCAAGTCCCTTCATGCCGCGCCGGTACTGGGCCTCGTGGATGGCGAAATGCTTGCCGAAGGACCAGTGATTGTACATGAGCGGCATGCCGATCGAGGCGTAGGCGTCGAGCATCTGCTCGACGGTGATGACCTCGATCTGATTGGGATAGGTGTCCAGTCCAAGCTCGCCGGTCGCGATCTCCTCGATGGAGTCGTAGACCCGGCTGATCTTGTCGTAGTCCCAGTCCGCGCCGGTGAACAGGAAATCGCCGGACGTGAGCTGCGTCATGCCGTGCTCCCCCCGACGGTGGCCTGGTCGCGGGCGAACAGGTTCCGGAACACGGGGAAGATGTCCCCCCGGTTCCGGACGCGCCGCATCGCGAAACGACGGCCGGGATCGGCGACCTTCTCGTAGGTCAGCCACAGATTGGTCTCCCGCGGGTGGCCGATATCCGTCTCCTCGCCCACCTCAAGATAGGCGAAATACTGGCAAAGCGGCAGGATGTCGTTCTCGAGCAGCCTGAGCAGGCGCGGATTGTCGCTCACTATATTGTCTACGTCCGAGGCCTGCGCGGCATAGATGTTCCAGTCGTCGGTCGGATATCTGGACGCGACCACCCGATTCATCTCATCCAGCGCCGTCGAGACCACGGTCCCGCCGCTTTCGGTGCTGTGGAAGAAGGTCTCCTCGTCGACCTCCTGGGCGTGGTGGGTGTGGCGGATGAAGACGATGTCCACGTCCCGGTAGCGTCGAGCGATGAAGAGATAGAGGAGCATGAAGAACCGCTTCGCCAGGTCCTTCATGTGCTCCGTCATCGAGCCCGACACGTCCATCAGGCAGAACATGACGGCCTGTGTCGCCGGCTTGGGCACCATCTCGAAACGGTTGAAGCGCACGTCCACCGGGTCGATGAACGGGATGACGCGGGTGCGGCGAAGCTGCCTTTCCAGCTCGCGCCGCAGAAAATCGAGCCGCACCGGATCGTTCTCCGATGCCTCAAGCTCGGCGATCTCGTCGCGCAGCAGGCGGATGTCCTCCGGCCGGGGACGGTTGAGCGCGATGCGCCGGGAGAGGCTGTTGCGCATCGTGCGCACGAGATTGAGGTTGGAGGGCGATCCGCTGACGGAATAGCCGGCACGCGCCGGCAGGACGTTGTCGGACTTGGTGATCGTCTTCTTCGCCAGATCCGGCAGTTCCAGATCGTCGAGAAAGATGTCCAGGAACTCGTCCCGGCTCAGGACGAAGTGGAAGCTGTCCTCCCCCTCCCCGTCCACCACCACCAGATGGCGCAGGTGGGGCAGGTCCGGCATCATGGCGCGGGCCATCGCCTCGTGATCGAAACGGCGGAAGCTCTTCGGCACCACGAACACCTTGGCTTCGCCGAACGTGAGCATGAAGGTCAGTTCGTGCTGGCGAAAGATCGGCATCACCGGGTTGGCAACCGCGCCGATGCGCACGCAGGCCAGCGCCAGCGCGATGAATTCCCAACGGTTGGGCAACTGAAACGCCACCACGTCCCCGCGCCCGACCCCCAGCGCCGCCAGCGAACGGGCGATGCGGTCCACCCGCTCGTCCAGCGCGCGGTAGGTCAGGCGCACGGGTGGCGCGTCACCGGGCGCATAGGCGGCGATGGCGGTCTTGTCCGGGCAGCGTTCCACGGCACGGCGGACGTACAGGTCGATGGTCTCGTCCCGCCACAGCCCCCTTTCCTTCATGGGGACGAGGCGCGGGGCAAGCAGGACGGGATC
>JAJUFW010000318.1 GCA_029263555.1 Alphaproteobacteria bacterium | reverse complement strand
TGCACTACTGGAAGCAGCGCGAACCCCTGGCTGGGCGCCAGATCACGTGGCGGACGGATCCGTTCCGCCACGCCGCATCCTACATTGCGATGCGGACCGGCGGGATCGATCTGCGGAGCAGCATGATGGCCCAGAGCGTCTACGGGTATTTTCCGGTGATCTACCGTCCGGCCCTCGATCCCTATGCCGTGATGGGGGACGTCGAATCGAATCCGCCGGAGATCGATCTGCTCGGCTTCGAGGAGCGCACAGGGGAGCGCGTCGACTACGTGCTGATCTGGGATTATGACGGCACCACGCCCGAGGATTCCCTTCATCGGCAATTGGCGCAGGCTTATGTGCCGGCCTATGCCGCCGCCGACGGGCTGGTTCGGCTCTACCGCAAGCGCGACGGCGGGCCGTGAGACCATGATCGCATCACTTTCCCCGCTCGCGTCCGCCTATGCGTTCCTGGTCCTGGCCATCGTCCTGAACATGGCCGGCCATCTCCTGTTCAAGGCCGGTGCGGTGGCGGCGGCCGATCCACTGGCCTCCTACGTCGCCCCGTACACGCTTCTCGGATTCGGCGCCTACGGCCTGTCCGCCCTGGCCTATATCGCGGCGCTCCGGGTGATGCCGCTGTCCGTCGCCATGCCCAGCATGGTCGTCGGCTATCTGGGAACCGCCCTCGTCGCCCATTTCCTCTGGGGGGAAGCGTTCGGCGCGCGTCAATGGGCGGCCTTCGTCCTGATCGCGGCGGGCATGTTCCTTCTGCACCGCTGAGCATTCGATCGTATGAGGCGCGGGCGCCTCGTCGGTCCCGATGGCCACGGGGGAAGGGAACAATGGCATTCAGCGGCGGTTTCTGGTGGCGCAACCTCGGTGGCGGCCGGGTGCCCACGGGAGATCCCGACAGCGGCACCGGCGCGCCGGGCCTCCCTCACCGACTTGCGGGGCGGTTCGATGACCTTCCACCCCGATGCGGCGACCGGATCGTCGCTGGCCGGACAAAGACCGCGGGCGTCGGTGGCCGACTATGTGGCGATCGCCCGCCCGGACCACTGGGTCAAGCATATCTTCATCGTGCCCGGGATCGCCCTGGCCTATGTCCTGGTGCCGGACCGGCCCGGCTTCAGCATCCTCACGGTCCTTCTGGGGTTCGTCAGCGCGGCCGCGATCGCTTCAGCGAACTACGTGATCAACGAATGGCTCGACGCCGAATTCGACGCCCATCATCCGACGAAATCGCGACGACCGGCGGTGGCCAAGACGATGTCGCCGGCCGCGATCTATGCTGAATACTGCGCCTTGTCCCTGTTCGGGCTGGCGGTCGCCTGGCTCGTCTCGGCTATGTTCTTTGCCGTGTCGATCGCCTTCCTCGTCAGCGGGTTGATGTACAACGTCCAGCCGCTACGGACGAAGGACAAGGTCTATGTGGACGTCATCACGGAATCCGTGAACAACCCGATCCGGCTGATGCTGGGCTGGGCGATGATCGATCCGGGCACCGTACCGCCGTCCAGCCTGCTGCTCAGCTACTGGATGGGTGGCGCGTTCCTGATGACCGTCAAGCGCTTCGCCGAATACCGCAGCATCGTCATGACCCATGGGCCCGAAGTGCTTCATCTCTATCGCCGGTCGTTCCGGTACTATACGGAAAAGAAGCTCCTCATCGTCTCTTTCCTCTATGCCCAGATGGCGGTGTTTTTCCTTGCCGTATTCCTGATCAAGTACCGGGTCGAATACTTGATTTCCTTCCCCTTTTTCGCCCTGCTGTTCGCCACCTATCTGTGGATCGGGCTGAAGCAGGATTCCACTGCCCAGGCCCCCGAGCGGCTGATGAAGGAGCCGGTTCTGGTCGGCGTAGTCGGCGTGCTCGTCATCGTGTTCTTAGGGCTGACCTTCATCGATCTGCCGTTCCTGACCACCCTTTACGATCCCGTGTTCCTGGATTTCACCTGGGGTGGCCGGGGGGCGGTTCCCTGACCGGGGGCCGGTCGTGCTGAGCCTGGACCAGGCCGGTATCCGCGCCGTCATCTTCGATGTCGACGGCACGCTCTACGACCACGGCGCCCTCAGGCGCCGCATGCGCTCGGCCCTGCTGCGTCACTGCCTGGCCAAACCTTCCGGGTTCCGGACTCTCCTGATCCTCAAGGCGTTCCGGGAAATGCGGGAAGCCCTGGCCGAGGAAGAGGCGTCCGAAGTGGCCGTGGAGCAATATGCGCGGCCGGCTCGACGTCTCGGCATCCCGGTCGAAACGGTGCGGCGGACGGTCGAGACATGGATGCATGAGCATCCTCTCGCTTATCTGCCGACCTGCCGGTTCGACGGGATCGACCGTCTGTTCGACGGTCTGCGCCGAAGCGGGCGGCCGATCGCGGTTCTGTCCGATTATCCATCCGCGGCGAAGCTGAAGGCGCTGGGGCTCGAGGCGGATCTGCACGTCTCGGCCGTCGACCCCGAAATCGACCGGCTGAAGCCCAATCCGAAGGGGCTGCTCCACGCCGTGGCGCGGCTGGGACTCGAGCCGTCGCAGTGCCTGCTGGTTGGCGACCGTGACGAACGCGATGGCGAATGCGCCCGGCGCGCCGGTGTCCCTTATCTCATCAAGGCGAAGCGGCAGTCGGATGACGGAATCCGCTTTGGTCATTTCGACCGCGTCACGCAGTGGCTCTGTGCGGAGCGATGCGATGATTTGGGAGTCGTAGGATAAAACAATTTTGTATTTTTAGAATATTTGCAAATTACAGTCAGTTTCGGCGCAAGATGTAGCTTCAATACCAGGAACTTAACTCATTAAATGACGTTATAGTCTGGCCCTTCGACGGGAGATCCCTCATGAGCGCGCAGGCGTACGCGGAAGTGTTCGCTGCGGTCAGGAAGCCTGTGCCGCCCCAGTTGATCCAGGGGATGTTCCAGGCCGCCGACGTTCTGGCGATCGCTCTCGCGGCTGCCGTCGCGTCCTGGGCCGAGACGTCTCCGGCCAGGACCGAGACATACGTCTATATCGTCGCGGTCGCGATCATCCTTTCGGCTTTGATCTTCCGTCTGAACGGCTGCTACTCCGATCGCGTCCTCTTTTCCGAGGTGCCGCGGATAAGGAAGGTCGTCTTCGGCTGGATCGCGGTGATCGGGCTTCTGCTCTTCATCGACTTCGGCCTGGCCCGAACGGTTCCCATCACCCGGGGTTGGGGCTTTCTCTTCGCGGCAAGCGCGATGCTGCTGCTTGCGGTCGAGCGGATCGTGCTCGGCATCCTCGTCAACCGCCTCGTGCACAAGGGCCACGTCTCGCAGCGCTCGGTGATCGTGGGCGCGGGATCGATCGGCCGGCGCTTCGCGGCCAGGCTGAACCGGCTGGGGGAGCCCCGGATCAAGGTCGTCGGATTCATCGACGCCGGGCCGTCGGACCCAGAGAAGGGCACCGAGCAGGACGCGGCCACCATCGAGAGCTATCCGGTTCTCGGTCGGATGGACGACCTCGTCCGCCTGATCCGCGAGGAGAGGATCGAACTGGTATTCGTCGCGCTCGCGTCGTCGCCGGACGGGATCCTCGACGAGGTCCTGGAGAGGCTGGCGATGCTGCCGGTCCATGTGCGCCTGATCCCCGCCATGGCGTCGGTCGAGCTGTCCAACCGGCCCATCAGCATCATCGCCGGGATACCCATCATCCATGTCTCGGACCGACCGCTCTCCGGCTGGAAGCGATTTGCCAAGGCCGCCGAGGACAGGACGATCGCCACCCTGGTCCTGATCCTGGTTCTGCCGCTGATCCTGGCGATCGCCGTCGCGATCAAGCTGGACAGCCCGGGCCCGGTCCTGTTTCGGCAACCCCGGCGCGGCTTCAACAACAAGCTGTTTGAACTCTACAAGTTCCGCACCATGTACCACGACCGGACCGACCATCGTTGCGAGGTCCAGACGACCCGCAACGATCGTCGCGTGACCCCGGTCGGCCGGTTCCTGCGCCGGACCAGCCTGGACGAACTGCCGCAGTTCCTGAACGTCCTCAAGGGCGAAATGTCGATCGTCGGCCCGCGCCCGCATGCGGTCTCGACCAAGGCAGCCGGTAGGCTGTTCGAGGAGGTCGTGCGCGAATACCCGTCCCGCTACCGGGTGAAGCCGGGCATCACCGGGTGGGCCCAGGTGAACGGATGGCGCGGCGAGACGGACACGGCCGAGAAGCTGCGCAAGCGCATCGAATACGACCTGTTCTACATCGAGAACTGGTCGGTGATGTTCGACCTCTGGATCATGATCCGGACGATCTTCGTCGTGTTCCGGGACGAACGCGCCTATTGACCCTCCCGTGGCCATGTCGCCATGGCCACC
>JAJUFW010000612.1 GCA_029263555.1 Alphaproteobacteria bacterium | reverse complement strand
GACGACGTCCTCCGGCTCCTGAACCTCGGTGCTGCCCACCCGGGTAATCACGTCGCCCGGCTGCAAGCCGGCCTCGGCGGCCGGGCTTCCCTGGGCGATGTCCGCCACCAGGGCTCCGCCGGTGCCCTCGGTGATGCCGAACTGTTCGCGCATCTCGGGCGTGAGAGGGGCAAGCGCCATCCCGATCCGCCCGGGATCCGTTTCCGTCGGTGCGGCGGAAGCCTGCTGGCTCTCGATCTCCAGCCGGCCGACGGTGACGGTCAGGGTTTCGGTGCTGTCGTCCCGCCTCACCGTCACCTCGGCACTGCTTCCGATTTCGGCCTCGGCGACGATCCGTTGGAGCGCCCGTGCGTCCTGGACGTCCCGGCCGTCGAACCGGACGATGAGGTCGCCCACCTGAAGGCCGGCTTCCGCCGCCGGGCTGTCCGGCACGACCCGGCTGACCAGGGCGCCGGCCGTGTCCTTTAGCCCCAAGGCCTCGGCGATCTCGTCGGTCACGGGCTGGATCTGGACGCCCAGCCATCCGCGTGGAACCTCGCCGTGTTCCCTCAGCTGCTCGATCACGGGCCGGGCAAGGGCGGAAGGAATGGCGAAGCCGATCCCGATATTGCCTCCGGACTGGGAGAAGATGGCGGTGGCGACCCCGATCACCTTTCCGTCCATGGCGAAGACGGGCCCGCCGGAGTTGCCCTGGTTGATCGCCGCATCCGTCTGGATGAAGTCGTCATAGGGGCCGGCGTGGATGTCCCTGGCGGTGGCCGAGATGATGCCGGCCGAAACCGATCCGCCGAGGCCGAACGGGTTGCCGATCGCGACGATCCAGTCGCCCACCTCCGCCGCGCCGGAATCGCCCCATTCCAGGGCGGGCAGCGGGTTATCGGGTTCGACCTTCAGAAGCGCCAGATCGGTCGCCGGATCGGTTCCGACCAGTTGCGCCGGCAACTCGCTGTCGTCGTTCAGGACCACCTCGATCTCGTCCGCGCCTTCGATCACATGATTGTTGGTGACGATGTAGCCGGCCGGATCGATGATGAAGCCCGAGCCCAGCGCCCGCGCCGGACGATCCGGCGGCACGCCCCCGGGCGGCATGCCTGGGAGATTGTCGAAGAAGTCGCCGAATGGCCAATCCGGCGGAAATTGCGGCATCGGGATGCGCTGGTCCGGCTCGATCTCCCGCGTGCTGGTCACGGTGACGACCGAGGGCAGCTTCGCCTTGACCAGGTCGGAGAAGTCGGCCGGCCGGTCCGCCTGGGCATTGGCCGCCCCGGTCGCCAGCGTCAGCGCGAGGATGATCACGAGCCAAAGGCATCTGCCACCGGCGGCCGGCGGCCGCATTGCTGGTCGGATCATGGGTCTGGTCTCCTGAACATCGGCCGCGCAGGACGTCGCCTGCGTCGAGGGCCTGGGGGGCGCCCAGGAACGAAACGTCTTCCGGCCGGCGGAAGCTCCAGACCGTTGCGCGCTCAAGCGGAATCCGGTTCAGGGAAGATCGCCGCCCAGCAGGGCATCCTCCAGCCGGATGCCGGCGCTGGACAGCCCGTAGCGCAGCAGGGCGACCAGGAACTTGTTGTATTCGGAAACGATCAGGCTTGCCGTGCCCGGCCGGCGCCACCAGTCGTCCAGCAAGACGTTGTGGGGCTTGACCGGATGGGGAAGGATCGCGACGTCGGCCAGGACGCGGCGGAACTCCAGCAGGCTGCGCGCCATGTGGTAGTTGGAGGTGACCAGGCGGACGCTTCCGTATCCCTCGGCCCGAAGCCACTCGGCCGTCTCGATGGCGTTGCCCCTGGTGTCGCCCGCCGCGTAGCCGAGGACGATGCAGCAGGCCAGCTCCTCCGGCGCCTGGCGGGACAGCCGAAGCAGCTCCGCCACTTCGACGCCGGCATAGACCCCGGAGACGAACAGCTTCTCCGCCCTGTTCCGGGACAGAAGGTCAAGCCCGGTGGGCAGTCGTTCGCTTCCCCCCGTCAGGACGACGATCGCATCGGTGCGCCGGTCGTCGGGTTCCTGCATCCGGGCCGCGTCGTCGGCCGAGGCCTCGAGGCAGATCAGCGTCGGCTCTCCCTCGCGCGGGAAGAGCACGGCCTCGTAGCCCTTCATGCCCCAGAAGTTCGTCAGGTAGAGGACGTTGTCCGGCGCACGCACGACGAGCGCGTCGAGATCGCGCTCTCCCATCAGGGCCCGCACGCGCGCGAGCTTTGCGTCGTCGCGGGG
>JAJUFW010000653.1 GCA_029263555.1 Alphaproteobacteria bacterium | reverse complement strand
TCGCGATCGCGATCGCGGCCTTCCGCACGGCATGACGAGTGGAAGTCAGGACCACTTGATTCTCCTCCCCTGTTCGGATTGCTCGAAAGCGGCGGCGCGGTTCGGCCGCGCTTCTGTCGGGATCGGCGAGCGCCGAATGGGGATACAGTTTCCGATGCCGATCGAGGCTGTCAAACGGTAACGTGTTATGTTACGACTGTCGTAACGGATCGTTTCGACCCCGATGGCGGCCGGAAGGTCCGGCATTCCAGTGTCGTGAAGGAAGCAGGATGTCCGGGAATACCGATCTTCTGCAGTCTGTTGATCTGGCGCTGCAGGTGCTGATGGAGGTGGCGAGGATCGCCGATGCGCGACTGAGTGAGATCGCCCGGAATCTGGGAGAAACTAAGCCCAGAATCTTACGAATGTTACGAACACTGGAACACCGCGGTTTCGTCCGGAAGACGGCCGAGGGCGGGTACCGACTCGGCAATGCGGTGCTGGTGCTGGGAACGGCGGCGACGACGCAGATCGACCTCGTCAAGCTGGCCAGCCCGATCCTGGAATCGGTGGGTGCCAAGGTGAACGAAACGGTCCAGCTCCGCATCCGGGACAACGACGAGGCGCTGTGCATAGCGAAGTTCGAACCGTCCCGCGATCTCAGAGTGCACGCCACCATCGGCCGACGGCGGCCGCTCTACGCCGGGTCCAGCAAGGTGCTGCTGGCTTTCCTGCCGCCGAAGCTGCAGGCCGAACTGATCCCGGACGAGCTGACGCCCCTCACGGGGCGCACCATAACCGACCGCCAGAGACTGATGCGGGAGCTGGAGACGATCCGGAACCAGGGATACTGTATCAGCCGTGGCGAGGTCAGCGAGCAGCTGTGCTCCGTCGCCGTTCCGGTGCGGGCGGTCGGTGGCACCGTGATCGCGGCGCTGAACATCGCCGCCCCCGCCTTCCGCACGCAGCGGCCGGATCTCGACCGCTATGTGGACCTTCTGGGAAGCGCCGCCCGCAAGATCTCGAAGGGCCTGGGCTGGGACGGCTGAGCCGCCGCGCGGGCCGGCATGGTCTTGAAGACGACTTCCGCTTGCCCCAGCTATGGCCTGCGCCCGTGGGGACGACCTCACCTTATGCCAAGGATTATCGGTTGGGACGACCCGGCCCGGAATCGAAGGGGTCGTCATGGCCTGGGCCGTTCTTTTCATCGCCGGCCTGCTCGAAATCGGCTGGGCTGTCGGACTTAAGCATGCTGAGGGCTTTAGCATGCTGAGGGCTTTACCCGCCCCGTTCCTTCCCTGCTGACGATCGCCTCGATGGCGGCGAGTCTCGGCCTGCTCGGCCTTGCGCTGAAGGCGCTTCCGCTCGACACCGCCTATGCGGTGTGGACCGGCATCGGCACGGTCGGCACGGCCGTTCCCGGCATGATGCTTTGCGGCGAACCGGCCAACGCGTTGCGCCTCGCCTGCATCGGCCTGATCGTCGCCGGCATCGTCGGGCTGAAGCTGGCCCATTGATCGATGGAGCCTGCCCCCGACCGGCTCCTTCGGCCGGGAACCGCAGGTTCCGCCCGATGTTTGCGGAAGGGGCGGCGGCGGTCCTGGCGCTTCCCGCCGCCGGAACGGACGATGAAGGAAGCCCCATGCCCGACGGAACCGACCGGTCGCCCGACCCCGGCACGTTCACCGGGCGGTTCGCCTGGGCGGGCCGTCTCTTGGGATTCGGGTTCGGCGGTCTTTTCGACGGCATCCTGCTGCACCAGGTCCTGCAGTGGCATCACCTGCTGAGCGCCCTGGAAGGGGCGGCGTTCCGCGACCTGCGCGTGCAGGTCCTGGCGGACGGCCTGTTTCATCTCGTCATGTACGCCGTCAGCGGGGTCGGGCTGTGGCTTCTCTGGCGATCGCGGCACGCCTTCGCGTCGCCCGGCGCCGACCGGCGGATGGCCGCCGATCTCCTGATCGGATTCGGCGTTTGGCACGTCATCGACGGTATCCTCTCCCACTGGA
>JAJUFW010000033.1 GCA_029263555.1 Alphaproteobacteria bacterium | reverse complement strand
CGAAGACTATGCGCGAACCATCTTCGACCTCCATGTCCGCCGGCAGCTGATCTCCATCGGCGAGGAGACGGTCAACGAGGCCTACCGCCATGATCTGGACCTCGCCCCCGAGGACCAGATCCGCAACGCGGAGGAAAAGCTCTACCGGCTCGCCAACGAGGGCGACTTCCGGAAGGACTACGAGCATTTCAGCACGATCATCGACCGGACGATCGACAGCGCGAGCAAGGCGCTCAACCGCGACACCAGCCTGACCGGCGTCACGACCGGGCTCGTCGATTTGGACCGGATGCTCGGCGGCCTGCAGCGCAGCGACCTCCTCATCCTGGCCGGACGCCCGGCCATGGGAAAGACGGCGCTCGCGACGAACATGGCGTTCAATGCCGCCAAGGCCTATTTCGCGTCCGGCGGAAAGGAGGGCGCGGTCGTGGCGTTCTTCTCGCTGGAAATGTCGTCAGAACAGCTCGCCCTGCGTATCCTGTCGGACCAGGCGGAAATCGCCTCCGAGAAGATCCGGAAGGGCGACATGAAGCGGTCGGACTTCCCCCGCCTCGTCGAAGCGGCCCAGACCCTTCGGCAGATGCCGATCTATGTCGACGACACGGCCGGGCTGACGATCACCAACATGCGGACGCGGGCCCTGAGGCTCAAGCGGCAGCACGATCTGGGGCTGATCGTCGTCGACTATCTTCAGCTCATGCGGCCGAGCGGCACGCAGCGCACCGACAACCGCGTCCAGGAGATCTCGGAGATCACCCGCGGCCTCAAGATGATCGCGAAGGACCTGGATGTGCCGGTGCTGGCGCTCTCCCAGCTCTCCCGCGCGGTCGAGCAGCGGGAGGACAAGCGTCCGCAGCTGGCGGACCTGCGCGAATCCGGGTCGATCGAGCAGGACGCCGACGTCGTCATGTTCGTCTATCGCGACGCCTACTACGTGTCGAAGCGGGAGCCGAACGAGGGAACGCCCGAGCACGCCGAATGGCAGGCGGAGATGGAGCGCGTTCACAACCTGGCAGAGGTGATCATCGGCAAGCAGCGTCACGGCCCGACCGGAACCGTCAAGCTTCACTTCGAAGGGTCCTTCACGCGCTTCTCGAACCTGGAGCGCCGATACGACGACGCCGAGGTCTAGCCCCTACCCCGAAAGTACGGCGCCGCCCGCGCACCAGCCACCACGTCAACGACCGAGTCCCATGACCACATCCTCAACGCCCGCAGAAGCGAGAGCCGGCGCCATCCTGACCATCGACCTGGACGCGGTCGCGGCCAACTACCGCCTGCTGAGCGAACGGGTGGCTCCGGCGGAATGCGCCGCCGTCCTGAAGGCCGACGCCTACGGGCTCGGCATGGTGCAGGTCGCGCCGGCTCTGTCCGCGGCCGGGGCGCGGACGTTCTTCGTTGCGCATCTGGAAGAGGGTATCACCCTGCGCGCCCTGCTACCGGAGGCGACGATCGGGATCCTCAACGGGCTGATGCCGGGCTGCGCGGCCGACTATGCCCAGCACCGGTTGGCGCCGGTCCTGAACCATGCCGGCGCGATCGCCGAATGGGCAGCGTTCTGCCGGCAGCAGCAGAAGCGGCTTCCCGCCTTCGTCCATATCGACACCGGCATGAACCGGCTGGGCCTTGGCCCCGCCGAAGTTGCCGCCCTGATCGCCGACCCCTCCCCGCTCGGCGATCTCGAGCTTCTCGGATATCTCAGCCATCTGGCGACGGCGGACGAGGTGGATTCGCCCCTGCCCGGCGTCCAGCGCGACCGCTTCCGGTCGGCCCTCGATCGCCTACCGCCCGCCCGGGCCTCGCTTGCCAATTCGTCGGGCATCTTCCGCGGCGCGCAGTTCCATTTCGATCTGGCGCGGCCCGGCTGCGCCCTCTACGGGATCAATCCGACGCCGGAGACGGGCAATCCGATGGCCCGGACGGTCCGTCTAGACGCACGCGTCCTTCAGGTCCGTCACATTGACAGTACCGGGACCGTTGGCTACGGTGCCACGCACCCGGTCTCCCCGGGCACGAGAATCGCCACAATTGCAGTGGGTTACGCCGACGGCTACCTGCGGAGCCTGAGCGGGGCGGGAAGCGTCTGGTTCGGGGAGCAGGAAGCTCCGGTCATCGGCAGAGTTTCGATGGATTTGATCACAGTGGATATCACCCGCCTGCCGGACGGCGCCGTGCACCCGGGCACCCTGGCCGAAGTCATCGGCCCTCACCGCACGCCCGACCAGGTCGCCTCGGAAGCGGGGACGATCGGATACGAGATCCTGACTTCGCTGGGGCGCCGGTACGCGCGGCGGCACGTCGGCGGGCCGCAATGAGCTTCCTGGCGGCGGTCGGCCGCACCTTCCTGAATTTCCTCGCCGGTGTCGGACGGCTGGTCATCTTTACCGCCGTCGCACTGTCGCACTGCGTGCGGCCGCCATTCTACCCGCGCCTGATCGGCCGCCAGATCATCGACATCGGCTACTATTCCCTACCGGTCGTCGGGCTGACCGCGTTGTTCACGGGCATGGTCCTGGCGCTGCAGAGCTTCACCGGCTTCGCCCGCTTCAATGCCGAAAGTGCCGTCGCCACGGTCGTGGTCCTTTCCGTGACGCGGGAACTCGGACCGGTACTGGGCGGGCTCATGGTCGCCGGCCGCATCGGTGCGGCGATGGCGGCTGAGATCGGCACGATGCGCGTTACCGAGCAGATCGACGCCCTGACCGCCCTTTCGACCAGCCCCATGAAATACCTGGTCGCGCCGCGTCTTCTGGCCGGGCTCGTGATGCTGCCCTGCCTCGTCGTAGTGGCCGACCTGATCGGCGTCTTCGGCGGCTTCCTGGTCGGCGTCTACAAGCTGGACTTCAACGCCGCTTCCTACCTGTCGTCATCCTGGCAGTATCTGGAGACGGTCGACGTGGTCTCGGGGCTGGTCAAAGCGGCGGTCTTCGGCTTCCTGATCGCGCTCATGGGCTGCTACCACGGCTACCATTCGCGGGGCGGCGCGCAGGGTGTCGGTGCGGCCACGACCAACGCGGTGGTTTCCGCGTCGATCCTGATCCTCATCTTCAACTACGGCATCACCGAGCTGTTCTTCGCGCGATGACGACGGCGACCCCCAAGATCCGCCTGCAGGGCGTCACCAAGAGCTTCGGCACGAAGCGCGTGCTCCAGGGCATCGACCTCGATGTCGGCGGCGGGGAAAGCCTGGTCGTGATCGGCGGATCGGGAACCGGGAAGTCGGTGTTGCTGAAATGCATCCTCGGGCTCCTGCAGCCGGATTCCGGGAGCATCGTCATCGACGGCCAGGAAACCGTCGGGATGCGGGGCGGCGAGCGCATTGCGCTCATGAACCGGTTTGGGATGCTGTTCCAGGGATCGGCGCTGTTCGACAGCCTGCCGGTCTGGGAGAACGTGGCCTTCGGCCTGATTCAGGGCCGCTCGGTGCCACGCAAGGCGGCCAAGGAGAAGGCGCTGGAGAAGCTGGCGGCGGTCGGGCTCGGACCCGATGTGGGCGACCTCTATCCGGCGGAGCTGTCGGGCGGGATGCAGAAGCGGGTGTCTCTGGCGCGCGCCATCGCGACCGAGCCCGAGATCATCTTCTTCGACGAGCCGACCACCGGCCTCGACCCGATCATGGCGGACGTGATCAACAATCTGATCATCAAATGCGTCCGCGACCTCGGCGCGACCGCGCTCACCATCACCCACGACATGGCGAGCGCCCGCAAGATCGCGGACCGCATCGCCATGATCTACCAGGGCCGGATCCTGTGGTCTGGACCCGCCGATTCGATCGACGCCTCCGGCAACCCTTACGTCGACCAGTTCGTTCACGGACGGGCCGAGGGCCCGATCGAGATGCAGGTCAGGGCACTCTGACGCGTTCCGGCGGCCGCGAGAGGACGGCGCCCCTTCTCACGGCACTTGAGCTTTTCCGCGATATCCCGATGATGGCCCCCTGAATGACGGACCGGGCCGGGGCTGCCGACCCGGCCGCTCCGGACCTGTCCCCGTCAGCCGGAAGGACGACCGTTGGCCCGCGCCACTTCCCGCTACGTCTGTCAGAACTGTGGCGCCGTGACGGCCAGATGGGCCGGCCGGTGCGAAAGCTGCCTCGAATGGAACAGCATCGTCGAGGAGCCGATCCCCGACGCCGCCCCGAAAGGCCTGGGCAAGGGCCAGGGGCGCCGTCTCGAATTCGTCGGGCTCGACACCATTTCCCCCGAGGCGCCCCGGCGCGCCACCGGCATCGCCGAGTTCGACCGGGTGACCGGCGGCGGGCTGGTTCCCGGCTCGGCCGTGCTGATCGGCGGCGATCCCGGAATCGGCAAGTCCACGCTGCTTCTCCAGGTCGTGTGCCGATTGGCGGCCGAAACGCCGGTCGCGTACATCTCGGGCGAAGAGGCGGTCGAGCAGGTCCGGATGCGGGCCACCCGGCTGGGCCTCGGCGGCGCCGCGGTGCGCCTGGCCGCCGCGACCAGTGTCCGCGACATCGTCGCGACCCTGGACGGTCGCGATGCGCCTTCCGTCGTCGTCATCGATTCGATCCAAACCATGTATGTCGATGCGCTGGACAGCGCGCCCGGAACGGTCGCCCAGGTCCGCG
This sequence comes from Alphaproteobacteria bacterium, assembly GCA_029263555.1. GTDB lineage: Bacteria > Pseudomonadota > Alphaproteobacteria > DSM-16000 > Inquilinaceae > JAJUFW01. Next base: position 8,063 of record JAJUFW010000033.1, on the reverse strand, counting down.
CCTCGGCAGCCGAGTTGATCCGGGTCGCCAAGCGGCGCGGCATCTCGCTCCTCATGGTCGGACACGTCACCAAGGAGGGAGCGATCGCGGGCCCCCGCGTACTGGAGCACATGGTCGACGCCGTCCTCTATTTCGAGGGGGAGCGCAGCCACCAGTTCCGCATCCTGCGCGGGGTCAAGAACCGCTTCGGGGCCACCGACGAAATCGGCGTCTTCGAAATGAGCGAGGCCGGCCTGATCGAGGTGCCGAACCCGTCGGAACTGTTCCTTGCGGACCGGCGGGCGTCTGGCCTCGGGGACGTCTCGGGCGCGGCTGTCTTCGCCGGGCTGGAGGGTACCCGCCCGGTGCTGGTCGAAATCCAGGCCCTGGTTGCGCCGTCCCCGCTCGGCACGCCGCGGCGGGCGGTGGTCGGATGGGATTCGGCACGGCTAGCCATGATCCTGGCGGTGCTCGAGGCGCGGTGCGGCGTCGCGATCGGCATGAACGACGTCTACCTGAACGTCGCAGGCGGGCTCAGGATCGCCGAACCGGCTGCCGATCTCGCCGTCGCGACGGCACTGCTTTCCTCGCTGAGCGGAGAGCCGGTGCCGGGCGATGCCGTCGTCTTCGGCGAGATCGGGCTTTCCGGCGAGGTCCGGCCGGTGAGCCAGACAGAAAGCCGGCTGAAGGAAGCCGCAAAGCTCGGCTTCGGTCAGGCGATTCTTCCGGTCCGCCGGGTCCGCCCAGGTGCCAAGAGCAGCGCAGGCTTGAATGGCGGGCTGGCTTTGCGCGAGATTGCCCATCTCGGACAACTCCTGCCTCTGTTCGGTGACTTGCCCGCCCGAAGCCGGGCCGGCGATTAGAGTGGAATCGGAAGTTTGGAAAATCTGCCGATCAGTTCGGGCGACATCGCCGTAATCCTCATCCTTCTCCTGTCGGCTCTTCTTGCCTTCCTGCGCGGCTTCGTGCGCGAGGTGCTGTCGATCGCCGGCTGGGTCGGCGCGGCTCTGGTGACGATCTGGGCCTTTCCGCAGACGACCTGGTTCATGCGCCAGTACATCTCCATCGAGCTTCTGGCCGATGTCGTGACCGGCGTCGGGATATTCGTCGTCACCCTCATTGCGCTGTCGGCTGTCAGTCACTACATCGCGAAGGGCGTGCGCGGATCCGCCGTGAATGCGGTCGACCGATCCCTCGGCTTCCTGTTCGGGCTGCTGCGGGGCGCGGTCCTCGTCAGCCTGGCCTATCTGCTGGTGGTCTATTTCTATCCGGAACCGGATCAGCGGCCGGCCTGGATCCGGGAGGCGCGGAGCGAACCCTGGCTTTCCCGCGGGGCGGACGTGCTGCGCCAGTTGGTGCCGGACGACAGGCTGGACGAAGGCTTCCGGCAGATCGATACGGCACGCGATCAGGTCGAAAGGGGCGCCGATGCGGTCCAGATGATACAGGAGATCACTCCGCAGCTCAGCCCGTCCCGGCCGGCGCCGGCGCCGCAAGGCATGCCGAATGAGGATGCGCCGGAGGACGAGGCAGGCTATAACCAGCCGCAGCGCGATCAGATGAACCGCCTGATCGAGAACATGCGGTAGCGGCCCCGCAACATCACCCGCCCGGCAACGGGCCTATCGGGCTAGACATGCTCACAACAAATCCCTTCGAATTCACCGGTCCCGACGGCGACAAGCTCAGGGAGGAATGTGGCGTATTCGGGATCTACGGCCATCCCGAAGCAGCAGCCCATACGGCTCTGGGGCTCCATGCCCTGCAGCACCGCGGTCAGGAGGCGTGCGGCATCGTCAGCTTCGACGGCGAACGCTTCAACGCCCATCGCGCGCTGGGCCAGGTCGGCGACAATTTCTCGAGCGAGTCGGTAATCTCCCAGTTGGCCGGCCACGCGGCGATCGGCCATAACCGCTATGCGACGACCGGTGCGACGCTTCTGCGGAACGTCCAACCGCTCTTCGCCGATTTCGAGTTCGGCGGCTTCGCCATCGCGCATAACGGCAACCTGACCAACGCCTATCAGCTCCGGCGGCAGCTCGTCCGGCGCGGCTGCCTTTTCCAGTCGACGACGGACACCGAGGTCATCGTCCACCTGATGGCGACGAGCCGGGGCGGCAGCGTGCTCGACCGCATGGTGGAGGCCCTGCGCCAGATCGAGGGCGCCTACTCCCTGGTCGCTCTCTCCGACACCGGCGTGATCGGCGTGCGCGATCCCCTGGGCGTCCGCCCCCTGGTCCTGGGTAAGCTGGCGACGGCGGGCGGCACCAGCTACATCCTGGCCTCGGAAACCTGCGCGCTCGACATCATCGGCGCCGAATATGTCCGCGACATCGAGGCGGGCGAAATGGTCGTGCTGGACGATCGGGGCGTTACCAGTTTCAAACCCTTCCAGCCGGGCCGGCGGCGCCTCTGCGTGTTCGAGTACGTCTATTTCGCCCGGCCGGACAGCGTGGTCGAGGGGACGAGCGTCTACGAGGCCCGCAAGCGCATCGGGGCCGAGCTTGCCCGCGAGGCGCCGGCGGCGGCCGACATCGTCATTCCCGTGCCCGACAGCGGCGTACCGGCGGCGCTGGGTTTCGCTGCGGAAAGCGGGATCCCGTTCGAGCTGGGCATTATCCGGAACCATTACGTCGGCCGGACCTTCATTGAGCCCACGGATCAGATCCGCCACCTGGGCGTGAAGCTGAAGCACAACGCCAACCGCCGGATGATCGAAGGCAAGCGGGTGATCCTGGTCGACGATTCGATCGTTCGCGGCACGACATCGAAGAAGATCGTGCAGATGGTCCGCCAGGCCGGGGCGAAGGAGGTGCACATGCGCATCTCCAGCCCGCCGACCGCCCACCCCTGCTATTACGGGATCGATACCCCGGCGCAGGAGAAGCTCCTGGCCCACAACTACTCCGTCGCCGAAATGGCCGACCTCATCGGTGTGGACAGCCTGGCGTTCATCTCGCTGGACGGGCTCTATCGCGCGATGGGCGAACCGGGCCGGGATCCCGCCCAGCCGCAATTCTGCGATGCCTGCTTCAGCGGCGAATATCCGACGGCGCTCCCCGACCGGGAATTCGCCTCCCGCCAGGCGCAGGTGTCGCTTCTGGCCGAAAAGCGGGCCTGACCGCCGCACCCATGTTCACCCGGCCGACAGGAGAGGCGTTCCGAGGACGACCGTCCCTGCCTTCTCCCCCGCCCTCGGGAGCGATCCTGCCATAACATCCGACAGACCAGCATCGATGACTTCCACCAAATCCTCACGCCGGCTGGAAGGCCGGATCGCCCTCGTCACCGGCGCCTCGCGCGGCATCGGAGCCGCGGTTGCCCGGCGTTACGCGGCCGAAGGCGCCCATGTGATCCTGGCTGCCCGGACAGTCGGCGCACTCGAGGAAGTGGACGACGCGATTCGCACCGGCGGCGGACGCGCCACCCTGGTCCCCGTCGATCTTGCTCAGCACGATCAAATCGACGTCCTGGGCCGGTCGATCTTCGAACGATTCGGGCGCCTCGACATCCTGGTCGGGAACGCGGCGACGCTCGGAGCGCTCGGCCCCGTCGCCTACAGCGACCCCAAGGACTGGCACCAGGCCATCGATTTGAACCTGACCTCGAACTACCGCCTGATTCGGTCGATGGACCCACTGCTCCGCGCGTCGGACGCCGGGCGGGCGATCTTCGTCACGTCCGGCGTGGCACGGGAGGTCGTGCCGTTCTTCGGCGCCTATGCCGTAAGCAAGGCGGGGCTGGAGATGATGGTCCGCCTCTATGCGGCGGAGACTCAAAGGACCGGGAATATCCGGGTCAACCTGATCGATCCCGGAACCGTCCGGACCGCGATGAGGGCCAAGGGATTCCCGGGCGAGGATCCGATGCGCCACCCGCATCCGGACGAGATCACGGACGCCTTCGTCCGACTGGCGGAGCCGGCATTTACGGATACCGGCACGATCGTAATCGCCCGCCCCGGGGGCTGAGCCCCGGCGGCCCGCAAAAACCGCACCTGACGACTTTCGGAAAAAAGAAACCGCGCCCGAATGGGGAGGAGACATTCGGGCGCGGTTTAACAACGTTTGGCCGCGCTTCAGAAGACAGCGCCGGGATCGAAGGGGAGGAGCATCCCGATTTCCGGCCAAACGAAATTACCTGACCATCAGGTGTCCTAAAGATAGTACTACCCTCGCCCGGTTTCGACCCGCGGCAATGCAAAGCGCGCATGCGTCAAGCGCAATGCAGACGCCGACATTTAATAAGTCCGATTATCGACTTCGATCGGCGCGTCCGGCATAGGGGTTCCGGCCCTTGCGGAGAAGAATCCGGATCGGCACGCCGGCTAGATCGAAGGTTTCCCGCAGGCCGTTGATCAGATAGCGCGTGTAGGCTTCCGGCAGATCCTCGGGAAGCGAGGTCCAGAGCGCGAAGGTCGGCGGCCGACTCTTCACTTGGGTCATGTAGCGCAGCTTGATCCGCCGTCCCTGCACGACCGGGGGCGGATGGGCTTCCAGGACCGCCGCCAGCCACCGGTTCAGCCGCGACGTCGGGACCCGGCGATTCCAGACGCGGTAGATGTCCAGGACCGTGTCCATCAGCTTGTCGAGCCGCAGCCCGCGTATGGCGGATATCGTCAGCGCGGGCACGCCCCGCACCTGGGGCAAGGATGTCTGCAGCCGGTCTCTCAGGCGGCCGAGCACCTCCTTCGGGTCCTCGACCTTGTCCCATTTGTTGACGGCGACGACGAGCGCCCGACCCTCCTCGATGACATGGCGGGCGATCGTCAGATCCTGCTTGTCGAGGACGGCATCGGCATCCAGGACCAGGACGACCACATGGGCAAGGCGCACGGCGTTCAGCGTGTCGGCGACCGACAGGCGCTCGAGCTTGTCAGTGACGCGGGCACGCCGCCGAAGCCCGGCCGTATCGACCAGGCGAATCGGATGGTCCTTCCAGGACCATTCGACCGAAATGGCGTCCCGGGTGACGCCGGGCTCGGGTCCGGTCAGGACGCGATCCTCGCCGATCAGGGCATTGAGCAGCGTCGACTTGCCGACATTCGGCCGACCGACGATGGCGAGTTGAATCGGCCGCGCGGCGGCTTCCGCTTCGGCCCGGGCGGCGGCCTCGGCCTCCTCCTCCTCGGTCATCGGACGATCTTCGTCGCCGACCTCCTCCGGCTCGGGGTCCTCGCCCGCCCCCTCCTGCCCGTCCTCGCGGACGAAGGGCAGGAGGGCTTCTGCAAGATCGGCCATGCCGTCGCCGTGAGCCGCGGACAGGGCGATCGGCTCCCCGAAGCCGAGCTCGAACGCCTCGTACAGCCCGCCCATGCCGGCGCGCCCCTCGGCCTTGTTGGCGACCAGGACGACCGGCGTCCGGCCCCGCCGCAGCCACTGGGCAAAATGCTTGTCGAGCGGCGTCACGCCGGCCCGCGCATCGATCAGGAACAGGGCGACATCCGCCTCGTCGAGGGCACGCTCGGTCTGCCGGCGCATCCGACCCTCGAGGGAGTCGTCGAACGCCTCCTCCAACCCAGCCGTATCGATGACGGTAAATTCGATCGGCCCGATCCGGCCGCGCCCTGCCCGACGGTCACGGGTCACGCCGGGCGTGTCGTCGACCAGCGCCAGCGCCTTGCCGACGAGGCGGTTGAACAGGGTCGACTTGCCGACGTTGGGGCGACCGATGATGGCGACGGTGAACGACATGGACCGGACCTGATAACCCTTCGGTTCAGCGATAGGCGGTCAGCGTGCCGTCGTCGCTCAGGACGAAGAGCATTCCGTCGGCGACCACCGGGGCTAGGCTCGAGGCACCACGCAGATCGAAGCTGCCGCTGGAATTGCCTGTGGCGGGATCGATCAGCAGCGCCTCCCCCGTCGAGCCCACGACGACCAGCTGGCCACCGGCCAGCACCGGCCCCGCCCAGGAGATCGGGCCGGTCCGGTTCTCCGGATTGCGCCACCGCGGCAGCGGGGTAACCCAGCGGATGCCGCCCCCGTTCCGGGTAAGGGCAACGAGTTCCGCATCATTCGTCAGCATGAACACGAAATCGCCGGCGACCCAGGGAGTATGGATCCCGCCGATATCCTGCTCCCAGATCCGGGCGCCGGTCCTGAGGTCGATGCCGGCAGTCCGGCCGCTGTGGCTCGTGGCGACGACGATGTCCCGGTCGATGACCGGCAATCCCCTGATGTCGGCAAGGCTGGCGAGCGCGCCCACCCTCCGGATCGCGGCTAGGCTGTCGGACCAGAGCTGCCGACCCGTTTCGGCCCTGAGCGCGAAGATCTCGCCCGAGGAATAGGGAGCGATCACGACCCCCGCCTCGGCCGCCGGGCTGGCGCCGCCGAGCAGGCCCGCATCCTCGATGATGCCGGCATGTGTCCAGAGAACTTCGCCGGTCCGGGCGTCCAGAGCCGTCAGCTGATTGTCGATCCCGACGACGAAGACGCGGCCGCCCTCGACCGTCGGCGCGGCGCGGACGGGCGCCGAAACCTCGGTGCGCCAGACCATGCCGCCATTCTCCGGATCGACGGCGAGGACTTCGCCGAAACCCGTCGTGACGAAAAGCAGGTTGTTCGCATAGGCCACCCCGCCGCCCAGGACAACGCTGTCTTCCTCGGGCGATGCCATCCGCACACGCCAGAGCCGGCGGCCGCTGGCCAGGTCGATGGCGGAGACGCTGCCGGCCGCATCGAAGGCGAACACCCGGCCGCCGGCCACGATCGGGGACGACAGAAGGCGCGGGATACCGCCCGAGCCTTCGCCGATACCGGTCGACCAGACCCGCTCGGCAGGCCAATCGAAGGCGGGATGCCCGCCGACATGGTTCGGCCGGCCGCCGGCCTGCGACCAGTCGGGCGCCGCCGCCGGCGGCGGAAGGGAGACGGCGATCCCGGCCACCCGGGGATCGGGTTCGAGACCGCGCTGAAGCTCCAGGACGGAAATTCGCTCGCCAGGCAAGGGCGGCGCTTCCTCGGGGCCGAGCCAGCCGCCTTCCTCGAACATGCCGCAGCCGCCGAGCAGTGCCGCGACAGCGGCGGCCGTCGCGGCGTTGATCAACCGTCGTGCCATCATTCTCCGCCCCGTTCGCTCAGAAGCGCCGCAAGTTCGCCCGCGCGGGCGCGCACGCCCGCCGGCGCGTCCGGCGCATCGGCCAGTTCGGCGAACAGGGTCCGGGCACGTTCCGTATCGCCCTGCCTGAGCGCCAACAGGCCCGTCATTTCCCGCGCGCTGAACCGCCAGGGGCTGTCCGCCGCCGCAAGCGGCGCCAGCTCAGCCTCCAGGACCGCGGGGTCGTCGTCGTCGAGACCGTGCATCACGGCCAGCAGCCGAGCCAGATCCCGCCACGTCCCACTGACGGAACTGTCCCCGGCGATTTCCCGGTAAAGGTCAACGGCAGCCTCGCTATGGCCTGCCTCAGCCCGCAGTCCGGCCTCGTAGAAGCGGGCCAGCAACGCCTGGTTGCCGCCGGAAGCGGCAAGAGCCGCGAACTGGTCGGCGGCTTCGGCCGGGTTCTCTTCGGCAAGGGTCAGCACCTGCGCCAGCATGGCGCTGCGCTCCTGGTTCTGCTGCGCCTGATGATTCTGCCAGAAGGCGAATCCCGCGGTGCCGAGCACCAGTGCCGCCGCCAGCGCGATCACCAGAGAGCCGTACCGGTCCCAGAGCGTCTTGGCGCGGTCCTCCCGCAGGGCTTCGTCAACTTCGCGAAAAAGATCAGCCATTCATCGTCCCCGGACTCATCCGCCTAGCGTCGGGCGGGCGCCTTTTCCTAGACTATCGACGGACCGAAAACAACGTCGCGTCGGTCCCGGAACACCCCGACGGTGCTGGACGCTCTGCTTGTTTTAGGCTGAAATCGTCGCCGCAGCATCGCATCCGGCGAGGTGATCCAGGGGCATGACCCATATTGTCCGGCTATCAGACTACAGGTACAGAAGGACCGGCCGGGTCTATTTCACTCGTTTCGAACTCTCCCTGCTTCTCGGGGTCTACAGCGAGCACGTCGCCCGCGGCGAATGGAAGGATTATGCGATCGACCACACGACCGGGATCGCCCTCTTCAGCGTCTTCCGACATACGGCCGAACGTCCGGCCTT
>JAJUFW010000610.1 GCA_029263555.1 Alphaproteobacteria bacterium | reverse complement strand
GGGCCTGAGGGCGGTTCCTGAGCACCTTCCTGAGACTGCCGATTGCGTTGCCGACGTGTTTCGAGCCGCTCTCCGAGCCCCTTGAGCAATTCGTCCACGACTGACGTGCCGTCCGGCCCGCGCGGGGCGCTGTGGGCCCCGGGCGCGGTCAGCGCGAAGATCAGTCCAAGGACAATCAGGCCGGCTACGGCCAGGTAGCGATTCATGTGGCGGTCTCGTTCCGCTGGGGACGGGCGTTCCGCGTAAAAATGCTTGGCGCCCGCATGGAGCGGAAGCGATCCAGATGCCGCACGGGTCAACGTGACGCAGACCGTTGCACCGGGCGCGGGCCGGTTCTGACCAACGCGGGCTTGCATTCGGTGGCCGGACGGCTTACCCGAGTGCGGTCCGTTTTTCACATCCCGTGCTTCGGGAGACCAGCGAGGGTGCCATGGGCTACAAGGTTGCGGTGATCGGCGCCACCGGTAATGTCGGTCGGGAAATGCTGCAGATCCTCGCGGACCGGAAATTCCCGGTCAGCGATGTTGTCGCGCTGGCGTCGGCGAAATCTGTCGGCCGCGAAGTGTCGTTCGGGGAGGACGACGTCCTCAAGGTTCAGAATCTCGAGACCTTCGACTTCACCGGCTGGGACATCGCGCTGTCGTCGCCCGGCGCTAAGGTTTCCGCCGTCCATAGCCCGCGTGCCGCCAAGGCCGGCTGCGTCGTGATCGACAACACCTCGCACTTCCGCATGGACCCTGACGTGCCGCTGGTGGTGCCGGAGGTGAACCCTCATCACCTCGCCGGCTACACCGCGAAGAACATCATCGCCAACCCGAACTGCTCGACCATCCAGATGGTCGTGGCGCTGAAGCCGCTGCACGATCTGGCGACGATCCGCCGCGTCGTGGTCTCGACCTACCAGTCGGTCTCGGGCGGCGGGCGCGAGGCGATGGACGAGCTGTTCAGCCAGACCCGTGGGATTTACGTGAACGATCCGATCAAGAAGGAGAAGTTCACGAAGCAGATCGCCTTCAACGTCATCCCGCATATCGACGTCTTCATGGACGACGGCTCCACCAAGGAAGAGTGGAAGATGGTCGTCGAGACGAAGAAGATCCTGGATCCGTCGATCAAGGTGACGGCCACCTGCGTGCGGGTGCCGGTGTTCATCGGCCATTCCGAAGCCGTCAATGTCGAGTTCGAGAATCCGATCTCGGCCGACGAGGCGCGGGCTGCGCTGAAGAATGCGCCGGGCGTCGTCGTGATCGATCACCGGGCGGATGAAGGCTACGTCACTCCGGTCGAGGCGGCCGGTGACGATCCGGTCTATGTCTCCCGCATCCGCGAGGACCCGACCGTCGACAACGGACTCAGCTTCTGGGTGGTTGCCGACAACCTGCGCAAGGGCGCGGCCCTGAACACGGTTCAGATCGCGGAAGCCTTGGTCGAGCGGCACCTGAACGTGCCCGCCTGACCGCCCGGAACGGGCTGAACGCTAAAGGGGCGCTTCGGCGCCCCTTTTTCTTTTCCGGGCGTCGTCCGCGGAACCCGAAACCGACCTTGCGCCCGGGTGGCCATCCCGGCCAGGGTATGGAGCGTCAGACCGTCGATCCCCAGGAAGGAAATCCATGACTCTCAGGCCCGTCCGTCCCCGGCGTTCCCTGCTCTACGTCCCGGCCTCCAATCCGCGCGCCCTCGCCAAGGCGCAGACATTGCCGGCCGACGGGGTGATCGTCGACCTGGAGGATTCGATCGCCCCGGACGCCAAGGACGCGGCGCGGCGGGAGGCGGTGGCGGTCGCTGCCGAGGCCTGGGGGGAGCGGGAGCTGCTGCTGCGAGTCAACGGGCTGGATACCCCCTGGGGCCATGCGGATCTCGCGGCGGCCGCGCATGCGGGCTTCGACGGCGTCGTCCTGCCCAAGGTCGAAGGCGCCGATACGGTGCGCCGGGCGCTCGCGGTCCTGGATGGGGCCGGTGCATCGGAAACGCCGCCCCTGTGGTGCATGCTGGAGACGCCGATGGGTGTCCTGAACGTGCGCGAGATCGCGGCAGCTTCCCCTCGGGTCGCGGGACTCGTGATGGGCACTTCCGATCTCGTTAAGGATCTCCATGCTGCGCACACGGCGTCGCGGCTGCCGATCGTGACCGCGCTCGGGCTGTGCCTCCTTGCCGCCCGGGCCTACGGGATCGCGGTGATCGACGGCGTCTACCTGGACCTGCACGACGCCGAGGGCC
>JAJUFW010000675.1 GCA_029263555.1 Alphaproteobacteria bacterium | reverse complement strand
GCGCTGCTTGCCGCATCCGACGGCCCGGACGTGCCGCCCGAGTTCGTGACCACCATGGAACGGCTCTATGCGCAAGACCCCGACAATATCCGGGCGCTGTGGTTCATGGGTGGCAAGGCGCTGGCCGAAAACCGCCCCGAGGAAGCCGCCAGGCTGTGGCGCCGGGCTCTCAGCAAGGTCGAGCCCGGGTCGGAGGAATACCGGATCATCGAGGAACGTCTCGACGCCCTGGAACAGGGGGATTGAACCGGCTGCCACGGTATCGACAATTTTCCCTTTCCAGCGGAACCGGCCGGCGATAGCTTCTGCCACGTGAACGGAAATTCGACACCCAACGCTAATCCCGCGCGCAACGACCCGCCTGCCATTCTGGTCGAGGACCTCCACAAGCGCTTCGGCGATCTGGAGGTGCTGAAAGGGGTTTCCCTCGAGGCCCGGCAGGGTGACGTGATCTCGATGATCGGCTCTTCCGGTTCGGGGAAGAGCACGTTCCTGCGCTGCATCAACCTGCTGGAGACGCCCGACGAAGGGCGGGTGCACGTCAATGGCGAGCTGATCCGCATGGAGCGGGACCGCCACGGCTACGGACGTCCGGCGGATCCCCGGCAGGTCGAGCGGATCCGCGCCTCTCTCGGCATGGTGTTCCAGAGCTTCAATCTCTGGACCCACATGACCGTGCTGGAGAACGTCATCGAGGCGCCGATCCACGTGCTGAAGATGCCGCGGCGCGAAGCGATCGAGATCGCGGAGCATTTCCTCGCCAAGGTCGGCATCGCGGACAAGCGCGACCATTACCCGAACCACCTCTCCGGCGGCCAGCAGCAGCGCGCGGCCATAGCCCGGGCGCTGGCCATGCGGCCGAAGGTCATGCTCTTCGACGAACCGACCTCGGCGCTGGACCCGGAGCTGGTCGGCGAAGTCCTCCGCGTGATCCGGCAGCTTGCCGACGAAGGCAACACGATGCTGCTGGTCACCCACGAGATGCGCTTCGCCGAAGAGGTCTCGAGCAAAGTCCTGTTCCTGCACCAGGGCCGGATCGAAGAGGAAGGTCCGCCCGAGCAGGTCTTCCGGAATCCCCGCTCCGAACGCTGCCGGCAGTTCCTGTCCAGCAATTTCTGACCGGAATTCGGCTTGATTCTACGGGGAATTGTCGGAGAAATAGTCGGATCGGGGCACAAAAACACCCCAAGAGGAGGCTCAACTTGAACAAGTTCCTTTCCATCGTCAGCGGCGCGGCGCTGGCCCTTTCCGCCGCTGCCGGCGCGAATGCGCAGGACGTCCTGCGGGTCGGCACCGAAGGCGCCTACCCGCCCTACAACGCGACCGACGCGTCGGGCAACCTGATCGGCTTCGAAGTCGATCTCGGCAACGAGATCTGCAAGCGGCTCGGGATGACCTGCGAGTTCATCGCCCAGGACTGGGACGGCATCATCCCGGCCCTGCTGAACGGCCGCTACGACGTCATCATGGCGGGCATGTCGATCACCGAGGAGCGCCGCCAGCAGATCGCCTTCACCCAGTCCTACGTCACCACGCCGGCCTGGTTCATCGGTCCGAAGGACAGCGACCTGCAGCAGGCGGAGACGATCGAGCAGGTCCGCGAGGCGCTGGACGGCAAGGCCGTCGGCGTCCAGGTCGCGACCATCCACCAGAACTTCCTGCAGGACGAGGTCCCGGGCGCGGATATCCGCCTCTACGACCTGCAGGACCAGATCGCCCTCGACCTCGCCGCCGGCCGCCTCGACGCCGCGCTGGCCGACAGCACGGCCTGGGCGCCGTTCCTGAACTCGCCGGAAGGCCAGGATTTCGAGATGTTCGGCCCCTCCCTGACCGGC
>JAJUFW010000021.1 GCA_029263555.1 Alphaproteobacteria bacterium | reverse complement strand
GGCTCTCCGACCCGCCGCTCGCGGTCGGCGCACCCCACGCGATGCCGCTGGCGACCCCGACGGAGCCGCTGACCGTTGCCGCGGCCGAGCTGCAGCCCGATCAGGTGAACCTCGACGCGTCGCCGTCGGCGGCGGTCGGGCGTGACGACATCGCCGAAGTGGTGCTGCGCGCCGGCACGCCCGTGGCCCTCGATCCGCACCGGGTCAGCCCGGCGACGGGAAGGTTCCTCCTGTGCGAAGGGCCGGCGGTCGTCGCCGGCGGCATCGTCGCGGCGGAACCTGTCGTCGAACAGGTGGACATCCACCCGGTCGATCACCTCCTGACGGCGAATGCCCGGGCCTGGCGCAACGGTCACAAGGGCGCGGTCATATGGCTGACGGGCCTGAGCGGTTCGGGCAAGTCCACCCTGGCCATGATGGCGGAGAAGGCGCTGTTTGCCCGCGGCTTCCAGGTCTATGTCCTGGACGGCGACAATGTTCGCCGGGGTTTGTCCCAGGATCTCGCCTTCGGGCCGGAGGACCGGGCGGAGAATATCCGCCGGGTCGGGGAGGTGGCCGCCCTTTTTGCCGATGCCGGACTGGTCGTCATCACGGCCTTTATCTCTCCCTACCGGGCCGATCGCGAGCGTGCGCGCCGCGCTGCCGGCGCCGCTTTCCACGAAGTCTATCTGAAGGCGAGCCTGGAAGCCTGCGAGGCCCGCGATCCGAAGGGGCTTTACCGCCGTGCCCGTGCCGGCCGGATCGCGGAATTCACGGGCGTTTCCGCTCCCTACGAAGTGCCGGAGCAGCCGGATCTCGTGCTCGATACCGGCATGCTTGCGGTGGAGGCGTGCGTGGACCAACTCGTGAGCTACGTCGAACGGGCCACCGCGCTCGATACGGCCGTTGCCTCGACCGGGTGATCCGACCATCCGCCCCGATAAAGGGGGGAAAAACAACGAAACTGTCGGAAATGTGGCTGAACTGTCATAAAGTGGCACTATAAAACCATCCCGCAGGACGTGTCGCCTGCGGAACAGTTCCCCGGGAGGTTATCCGTGACGAAGAAGCCCGTTGAGACAACGTCGAGCGCCGCGACCCTGAGCGCTGCGCGTTCGTTTACTCGCCGTACCCTGCTGAAGAGCGCCGCCCTTGCCGGCGCCGCTACGGTCGGCGGTCCCTACCTTCTGCGCCGCGCCTGGGCGCAGTCGGGCGAGCTCAAGATCTTCGCCTGGTCGGGCTACATCTCCGACGAGATGCTGGCCGACTTCAAGAGCAAGACCGGGATCACCGCGACGTACACTCCCTATGGCGACCAAGGCGAGGCGCTGAACCAGCTCCGCGCTACCGGCGGCGCCGGCTTCGACCTGATCCAGCCGACGGTCGACCGCGTGCCGGAATTCGTCGCCCAGGAGGTGCTCCAGCCTCTAGACGAGAACAAGATCAACTGGGACGGCTGCATCGAATCGGCGGTCACGGGCTCCGAGACCCGAGGCGGCGTCGTCGACGGCCGCCGCTATGTCGCGCCGTCCGACTGGGGAACCGAGGCGCTGGCCTTCGACAGCACCGTCGCGCCGCTCGAATACGGCAAGGCCAGCTATGGCGATCTCTGGAACCCGGACTATGCCGGACAGGTGACGCTGCGCGGCCATTCCGGCCTGGTCGGCATCGGCCTCTGGCTCGAGGCCGAGGGGCGACTGCCGCATCCCATGATCGACAGCTTCAAGTCCGAAGAGATCATGCGGGCCAACTATGACGTGATCCTGCAGACGGCGATCGAGAACAAGGACAAGATCGGCCAGTTCTGGGCCAACGAGAACGAGGCGCAGGCGGCGTTCCGGACCAATGGCTGCGTCATCGGCCAGACCTGGGACGGGACGGCGGCGACCCTGCGCAAGGAGGGCCTGCCGATCCGGTATCTGGCGCCGAAGGAAGGGGCGCTGACCTGGCTCGAAGGCTTCTCGATCACCAAGGGCGCCGAGAATGTCGAGGCCGCCTACGCGTGGATCAACTGGTACTACACGCCCGAGGCCGGCGCCATGTACACGCGCCATTCCGGGTACAACACCACCGCGAAGGGCGCGGAGGAATTCCTGCCGGAAGACGCGAAGACCTTCTTCGCGGAGGCCTATCCGGGCGATGCCCTCGACAAGCTGTGGTGGTGGCCGGTCCAGGAGAGCTGGTTCGTTTCGGCCCGCAACGAGTATCAGGACCGCTTCCTGTCGGCCTGATCCGGGACCCGGCACCGCCCGCGCCGACCCGCCCCGCCGGCACTCGTCCGGCGGGGCGATCTACCGTCCGTTCGCGGGGTGCCATTCTGACGAATAAGAACGGCGGCTAGGAAAGGCCATGAGCCAGAATGTCGAACTGGACCGGGTCGTGATGCGCTTCGGCGCCGTCACGGCGGTGCGGGAGGTTTCGCTCGAGGTGCGGGGCGGCGAGTTCTTCTCGTTCCTCGGGCCGTCGGGCTGCGGCAAGACGACTCTTCTTCGCCTGATCGGCGGGTTCATCGATCCGACGGAAGGCGAGATCCGGATCGGCGGTCGGGACATGCGCGGTATCGGCCCCAACCGGCGGCCGACGGCAATGATCTTCCAGAACCTGGCGTTGTTTCCGCTCATGCCGGTTTGGGAGAACATCGCCTTCGGCCTCGAGGTCCGGGGCGTGCCCAAGTCCGAAAGACGCCGCCGCGCCGAGGAGCTTCTGGAGCTGATCGCGCTGCCCGGATACGCCGACAAGCAGGTCGCGGAGCTTTCCGGCGGCCAGCGCCAGCGGGTCGCGATTGCCCGGGCGCTTGCGGTCGAGCCGCAGGTCCTGCTTCTCGACGAACCGCTTTCGGCCCTCGACCTCAAGCTGCGGCAGCATATGCGCGCGGAGCTGCGGGCGCTCCAGAAGCGTACGGGCGTGACCTTCATCTACATCACCCACGACCAGGGCGAAGCCCTGGCCATGTCGGACCGGGTCGGGGTCATGTCCCAGGGCGTGCTGCAGCAGGTCGGCCGCCCCGAGGAGCTTTACGACACGCCGCTGACCCCGTTCGTCGCCTCCTTCGTCGGCGAGAACAATCGCTTCGCCGGCCGGGTCAGGGAGGCGGCGAACGGCCACGCCACGATCGAGACCGAGGCCGGGATCTTCCGGGGACGCAATGTCGGCCGCTTGTCGGCCGGCGAACGCGCCCTCCTGTTCGTCCGCCCGGAGCGGCTTCAGGTCGCCAATGGTGGTGCGGTCGAGAATCGGCTGACCGCTCCGGTCAGCCATCGGACCTTCGAGGGAGCCTTCATCTATCTGGTCGCGGACGTGCCCGGCAGCCGGCCGGTGACGGTGCAGCTCGCGAATACCGGCGCGGTGCCGGTCTCCGAGCCGGGCGGCGAGATCACGCTCGGCTTCGCTGCGGAGGATGCCGTCATTCTCGCCGACCAGGGGGAGGGATGACGGTCATGCTGGGCTCGACACCGACGGCGGCCGCCTCGCGCTTCACCGGACCGACCTCGCCATGACCGCGCTCATCCGCCGCTTCGGCCTCGGCCTTTCCGCCCTGATCATCGCGCTGCCGGTATTCTGGATCGTGATGATGATCGTGCTGCCGGAACTGGTGATGATCGATTTCGCGTTCCGGCCGAACCTGCTTCCGGCGGAGATTGGGGGGCCGAAGGACGTCTACACGCTGGGCAACTTCCAGACCCTGGTCGAGAACACGATCCATCGGGCGATCTTTCTGAAGACCATATGGGCAAGCGCGTTCGTCACGCTGGTCACCCTGGTCGTCTGCTATCCGATCGCGTACCACCTGGCCCAGGGCACCAAGCCGGAGCGCACGGGCTTCCTGATACTGCTCCTCATCATCCCGTTCTGGATTAACGAGATCCTGCGGACCTTCGCCTGGTTTATCATCCTGGCCTACAACGGACCGCTGAACGCGCTTCTGAGCGGGCTCGGCCTGATCGACCGGCCGATACGATTCCTGAACGGGAACTTCGGCGTCATCATCGGCATGGTCTATGCCTACATCCTGTTCATGGTCTTCCCGCTCTACAATTCCATGGAGAGCCTGGACCGGAACCAGATCGAGGCCGCGCGCGACCTGGGGGCCTCCGCCTGGCGGATTCACCGCCGGATCGTCATCCCTCATGCCAAGCCCGGCATCGCGACCGGCTGCATCTTCACCTTCATGCTTGCGGCCGGTTCCTACGCGGTTCCGGCGCTGCTGGGATCGCCGCAGAGCCGGTGGTTCACCGAGATCATCTATAACTGGTTCTTCGAGGGCGGGAACTGGAACCAGGGGGCGGCCTACGCGATCGTGCTGCTGGCGCTGTGCCTGGGCTTCATCCTGCTGATGCTGCGGGTGTTCCGCGTCAATCTGGGGGACATCGCGAAATGAGGCGGGATCCGGTCACGACCTGGCTGATGCGGATCTACCTGGTCCTGTTCTTCGGCTATCTGTTCCTGCCCCTCATGGTCATGGGGGCCGCTACCTTCAATACCAGCCGCTTTCCGACGGTGACGCCCTGGCTCGGCACGACCTTCCAGTGGTTCGTCGAGCTTTATCGCGACGGGGCCATGTGGACCGCGCTCTGGACATCCCTGGTGATCGCGGCCGGCGTCATCGCCGTGTCGGTGCCGATCGGACTTGCGGCGGCCCTGCTGCTCACGTCCCTCCACGCCCGGGCGCGAAGCTTCGTCTACGGCGTCATGGTCAGCCCGCTGCTGACGCCGGGCGTGATCATCGGCATCTCGACCCTGGTCTTCTGGCAGCGCTTCGGTGTCGCCGGCGGCGTCTTCCTCAGCGTCGTCGCCCAAAGCACCTACATCATCGCCTATGTCATGCTGATGGTGATGGCGCGGCTGCAGCGGTTCGACCGCTCGCTCGAGGAAGCGGCGCTTGACCTCGGCGCCAGCCATCTCCAGGCGTTCCGCCGGGTGATGCTGCCCTATCTGCGGCCGTCGCTGCTGGCCGCCGCGGTGATCGCCTTCCTGCAAAGCTTCGAGAACTACAACACGACGCTGTTCGTCCGCGGCGTCGACACGACGCTGACCATCTATATCGCCTCCAAGGTGCGCACGGGCGTGACGCCGGCGGTGAACGCGCTGGGCCTGATCCTGATCGTTCTCACGGTGCTGGCCGCGGTCCTCTACGAATGGCGCCGCCGGTCCGAACGCCGCCGGGAGAGCATCGCCGCCCGGCGGCGGGAGGTGTCCGAAGCCGCCGAGGGCGGGGTCGGACGGGCACTCGCCGCGCCGGCGGAATAGGCCGGAGAAGGCGCGAAGGCACCGTCCGCCAGGCCCTGGATCCGGGGCGCTGTCGTCCCCGCCGACGGAGGCGACGCGGCCGTGGACGCGGGGGCCGAATGCCCGGGCGACATACATGCGAAGGCAAGCCGCGAACCATCGATGAGTCGAGCGCCTGCCCGCTCGCCCGGGAAATCGCCTTCGACGGACACGAGGACAGCGGGTTTGCTTGACGCTCCCGGTCCGCGTCGGCACTAATCCTGGAACTCCGCCGGCCCCGCCGGCGCATCCATGGGGGAGGTTATTGATGAAGATTGCCCGCATCGGCGCTCTGCTCGGCGCTACGGCCCTGGCCGTCGGCGTTGCCGGGCCCGCGCTTGCCCAAACGAAGAACGTCATGGTCACGGCGATCGTCGAACATCCGGCGCTCGACGCGACGCGCGACGGCGTCCGCGACGAATTGGAGGCGCAGGGAATCGATTTCGAGTTCACCTACGAGAGCGCTCAGGGCAATCCGGCGACGGCGGCCCAGATCGCCCGCCAGTTCGTCGGTGAAGAGCCGGACGTGATCGTGGCGATCGCAACGCCGTCCGCCCAGGCCGTCGTCGCGGCGACCCAGGAAATTCCGGTGGTGTTCACGGCGGTGACCGACCCGGTGGGCGCCCAGCTGGTCTCCGACCCGGACAATCCGGGGGGGAACGTCACCGGCGTCTCCGACATGTCGCCGATTCAGGACCACCTGAACCTTATCCGTGAAATCCTGCCCGACGCGAAGACGCTGGGCGTGCCCTACAATCCGGGCGAGGCCAACGCGGTGGCGCTGGTCAACCTGATCAACGAGCTGGCGCCGGAGGTCGGCTTCACGATCGTCGAGGCTCCGGCCACGAAGTCGTCTGAGGTCCTGGGCGCGGCGCAGAGCCTGATCGGCCGTAGCGACGCCATCTACGTCCCGACCGATAACACGATCGTTTCCGCCCTGGAGGCCGTTCTGTCGGTGGGAACGGACAACGGCATCCCGGTCTTCTCGGGCGACACGGATTCGGTCGAGCGCGGCGCCATTGCCACGGTCGGCTTCAACTATTACCAGATCGGCCGGCAGACCGGTAAGGTGGTCGCCGAGGTGCTGAACGGCGCCGATCCGGGATCGATCCCGGTCCAGCCTGCGACCGGCACCGATCTCTTCGTCAATCCGGCGGCGGCGGAGAAGATGGGTGTCACGCTTTCGCAGGAACTGATCGGTCGGGCGACGAAGGTCGTCGGCCAGTAACACGTGCATCGCACGCCGCGGGCCCCGCGCCCGACGGCCGGCGCGGGGTTCTGTGATCAGGGGGTTCGATGAGTCAGATCGCCTTTCTGGGCGCAATCGAGATCGGGCTGGTCTACAGCCTGGTTGCGCTCGGCGTTTTCCTTTCCTTCCGCGTCCTCAATTTTCCGGACCTGACGGTGGACGGCAGCTTCCCATTGGGGGCGGCGGTCACGGCGACGCTCATCGTCAACGGCCAGGATCCGTGGCTGGCAACCCTGCTCGGCACGGTGGCGGGCGCGATCGCAGGGGTCGTGACCGCGGCGCTCAACGTCCGTTTCCGGATCCTGCACCTCCTTGCCAGCATCCTGACGATGATCGCCCTCTTCTCGATCAATCTCAGGGTCATGGGGCGGCCGAACGTCGCCCTCATCAGCCAGGAAACAGTGCTCACGCCTTTCCTGGGTCATGGGCTGTCCCAGGCGATGGTGAAGCCGATCTTCGTCGGTGTGATCGTCCTCGTCGTCGCATTCCTGCTCAGCCGGTTCCTGACCAGCGAATTCGGCCTCGCCATGCGGGCCACCGGCGCGAACGCAAGGATGGCGCGGGCCCAAGGCATATCCACCAATCAGCACACCTATGTCGGCATGGCGCTCTCGAACGCCCTGGTCGGCCTGGCCGGCGCGCTCTTCGCGCAGACGAACGGCTTCGCCGACGTGACGGTCGGGGTCGGGACGATCGTCGTCGGCCTGGCAGCAGTGATCCTTGGTGAAACCCTGATCCGCAGCCGGTCGATCCTGGTGATGGTGCTGGCCTGCATCGTCGGCTCGGTGCTCTACCGGCTGGCGATCCAGCTTGCGCTGTCGGCGGACTTCCTGGGCCTGAAGGCCTCCGATCTCAACCTCGTCACCGCGGTCCTGGTCGCGATCGCGCTGATCCTGCCGGGCGTCGGCAATCCGCTCGCCCGCTTCCTCAAGCGGCCGTCGGGAGAGGCGACGCGATGATCAGCGTCCGCAACCTGTACGTCACCTTCGGCCGGGGGACGCCTCTGGAGACCCGGGCGCTGCGCGGCGTCGATATCGAGATACCGCAGGGGCAGTTCGTCACGGTCATCGGTTCGAACGGCGCCGGCAAGTCCACCCTGCTCAACACCATCACGGGCGACGTGCCGGTCGAAAAGGGCCAGGTGACGATCGATGGGATCGACGTCACCCGATGGCCGGCGCCGAAGCGCGCCGGGCTGGTCGCGCGGGTGTTCCAGGATCCGATGGCGGGCACCTGCGAGGGCCTTTCGATCGAGGAGAACATGGCGCTGGCCCATTCGCGGGGCGGGCGCCGCGGGCTCGGGGCGGCGATCACGTCGGACCGGCGATCCCTGTTCCGCGACCACATCCGGCAGCTCGGCCTGGGGCTCGAGGATCGTCTGGGCGACCGGATGGGGCTTCTGTCCGGCGGCCAGCGCCAGGCCGTCAGCCTGCTCATGGCGACCCTTGCCGGCATGAAGATCCTGCTTCTGGACGAACATACGGCGGCCCTGGATCCGAAGACCGCGGACTTCGTTCTGAACCTGACGCGCCGGATCGTGGCGGAGCACGGCCTGACCGCGCTGATGGTGACGCACTCGATGCGCCATGCGCTCGATTACGGCGATCGTACCGTGATGCTCCACGAGGGGCGGGTCGTTCTGGATGTCGCCGGGGCTGAACGCGACGGCCTCGACGTGCCGGACCTCCTGGCCATGTTCAGCCGCGTGCGCGGCGAGGAATTGGCCGACGACAGCCTGCTGCTCGGCTAGACGAAGTTCAGCATGGCCCATTGCCGATGACCGAACGACGCAGGACAACGGCATGACCAGGACGGTGTCCAGGATGGGAGCGGCGCTGGTGGTGCTGGCGGCGCTGGTCATGACGATGCCGGCAGAGGCCCAGGAATGGCGGCCGATGGACCCGTCCGAGGCCCATCTGAGCGTCGAGCCCTATGCCTTCGGCACCCGGGGCATCCAGCGCTGGGTGCTGCAGACGGTGCCGGCGCGCTACGAGCGCTGGGCGACGGCGATCGACCGGGATCGCCGCTTCTTCCAGCTGGTGTTGAGGGAATCCACGGGCAATTCGGCGGTCGCGGAGGATTTCGACCTGCGGCGATTCGCGGCCGAAAGCCTGGGCAGCTACGCCGCCGGGCGGCTCGAATGGACGGGCGCGGGCCGCGCCGTGTCGCCGCTGGGTGTCGCCGATTACGAGCGCTTCACCTTCGCCGGCATCGCCTGCGTCGCCTTTCAGGTGCCGTTCGGCGGTGAGCTTCGCGGATATCCGGTGAACATCCTGAAGGGGCTCTACTGCGACCCGGCGGTGCCGCTCATTCCCGACTTTGATCTCCAGTCGACGCTGGCCGCGATCGACGTGGTGGGCTATCCGCGCTAGACGGCCGGCACCATCCCGAATGAACGAGGACGCGATCATGACCGCACGGCCCTTCTTCCTGCGCAATGCGTTCGCCTGGGCCGGGCTGCACGGCGCGGTCGCGGTGGCGCTCGGCGCCTTTGCGGCGCACGGAATGACCGATGCGGACGCGATCGGCTGGGTCGAGACCGGAAGCCAGTACCAGCTGGTCCACGCGGCCGCCCTGGCCGCGCTGGGGGCGGCCGCCGGGCAGCGGCGGGCGGACCGGTGGCTCAATCTCGCGGCTGCCGCCTTCGCGCTGGGACCGATCCTGTTCAGCGGGGCGCTCTACGGCCTTGCCTTCACGCCGTTCCGGATCCTGGGCGCGGTCGCCCCGATAGGGGGAACGGCCATGATCCTGGGCTGGCTTGCGCTTGCCGTGTCTGCGCTTGCAGCTCGCCCGCCCGCGGGCTGACCTCTTGGCCGGGGCACCCGGTTGCCGTCGCCCGGGGCGGGGGCTACTGTGTGGATGCCTTCCGAAACCCCTCCGGTCATGCCCCATGGAAAGCCGCCTGCTCGATGCCCGTGACCTGATCTGCCCGATGCCGGTCCTGAAGGCCCGGAAGGCGCTGAAGGACATGGCGCCCGGCGAGGTCCTGGAGGTCCATGCGACCGACCCGGCCGCGGTCAAGGATTTCCGCGCCTTCTGCGAGGCGACCGGCCACCGGCTTCTGTCGGCCGATCCGGCCGAGGGCGGGGTGACCGTCTTCCGGATCGCCAAGGCCCGTTGATTCCCGTGGACCCGAACGCGCCGGTGGCAAGATGAACACCGCTCTTCTGAGCCACGTGGCCTGCCTTGGTCACGATCCCGGTCCGGGTCATCCGGAATCGCCTGAGCGGCTGACGGCGGTCCGGGCCGCGCTAGAAGGCGAAAGCTTCATGTACCTGGATCGTCGGGACGCGCCCCTGGCGACGGTCGAGCAGCTGGCCCGGGTCCATCCGCGACGTCACGTGGAACAGGTTCTTGCCGCGGTGCCGGCCGGCGACGGCTGGTTCGCGATCGACGGGGACACGGTCCTGTCTTCAGGTTCCCGGGAGGCCGCCCTTCGCGCCGCCGGCGCGGTGATCGCGGGCGTCGACCTCGTCATGACGGGAGAGGTGCGGAACGCCTTCTGCGCGGTCCGGCCGCCGGGACACCACGCCGAAGCTGCCCGGGCCATGGGCTTCTGCCTGTTCAACAACGTAGCGGCGGGGGCCGCTCATGCCCGGGCCGTCCATGGGGCCCGCCGCGTGGCCGTGATCGACTTCGACGTCCACCACGGCAACGGCATCGAGGACATCTTCTGGGACCAGCCCGACCTGTTCTACGCCTCCGTGCACCAGGCGCCGCTCTTTCCCGGGACGGGCGAGGCGTTCGAGACCGGAGTCGCCGGCAACATCCTGAACCTGCCGCTCGCCGCCGGCAGCGGATCGGCCGAGTTCAGGGCGGCGGTCGCGGAACGGATCCTGCCCGCGATCGAGGCTTTCGGACCGGACCTCGTGATGATTTCGGCGGGCTTCGATGCGCATCGGCGCGATCCGCTGGCCGATCTGCGGCTGGGCGTCGAGGATTTCGCCTGGGTGACGCGGCAGATCGCCGACCTGGCCGGACGGGTCTGCGATGGCAGGATTGTCTCGTCGCTCGAAGGCGGCTACGACCTGCATGCGCTCGCCTCCTGCGCGGCGGCCCATGTCCGTGAGCTCATGGTCGGCTGAACTGCGCCGGGCGGGCCGGAGCACAGGCCCGGAACGGGCGTTATTGCTGCGTCGCCGGCATCTGCCTTACCTGCTCGCGGGTTGCGAGGCGGTCGCCCCCGTCCTAGAGTGCCCGCCGGATCTCTCAACCCTGCCGGACAACGATCGCGCCACGACATGTCGAACAGCTCCGAAGTCCCATCCGATATCGCCGCCATGAGTTTCGAGGACGCCCTGGCGGAGCTGGAACGGATCGTCCGGGAACTCGAGACGGGAACGGCCCGGCTCGAGGATTCCATCGCCGCCTATGAACGCGGGTCCCATCTGAAGGCGCATTGCGAACGCAAGCTGCGCGAGGCCCAGGCCAAGGTGGAAAAGATCTCGAAGGCGGCAGACGGCACGGTCGATGCCGGCCCGGCGGGTCTGGACTGAGGTTGCCGTCTTGACCGACCTGCAGCGTGCCATGGCCGACGTTGCGGCGCGTGTCGAGAAGACGCTCGATCGGCTGCTGCCCAAGCCGGTCGATACCGAGGCCCGCCTGTTCGAGGCCATGCGTTATGCGACCCTGGGCGGCGGCAAGCGCCTGAGGCCGCTTCTCGTTCTCGCCAGCGCCAGGCTTTTCAACGTCGCCGATGATTGCGCCCTTCGGGTCGCTGCCGCGGTCGAGTGCGTCCACTGCTATTCCCTGGTCCATGACGACCTTCCGGCGATGGACGACGACCAGTTGAGGCGCGGGCGACCGACCACCCATATCCAGTTCGACGAGGCAACGGCCATCCTGGCCGGCGACGCGCTCTTGACCCTTGCCTTCGAAATCCTGTCGAACCCGGCGACGCACGAGGATCCGCTGGTCCGGTGCGCCCTGGTTTCGGGCCTCGCCAAGGCCGCCGGCGGCCAGGGCATGGTGGGCGGCCAGATGATGGACATGATGGCCGGACGCGGGAGTTTCGACATCGGTGCGGTCACCCGGCTTCAGCGGCTGAAAACCGGGGAGCTGTTCGCCTTCGCCTGCCAGTCGGGCGCGATCCTGGGGCGGGCCGACGGGGCGCGCCGCCAGGCGCTCGCCGCCTATGCGCACGACCTGGGACTCGCCTTCCAGATTGCCGACGATCTCTTGGACATCGAAGGGCGGGAAGAGGAAGTCGGGAAGAAGACCGGCAAGGACGCGGCGGCCGGCAAGGCGACCTTCGTGTCCATCCTCGGCCCCGAACGCGCGCGGGCGCAGGCCAACCTGCTGGCCGAGCAGGCGAGCCGGCATTTGGACATTTTCGAGGACCGGGCCGAGACCCTGCGCCAGGTGGCCCGGTTCGTCGTCGATCGACGTGTTTGATCGTCCCAGGAGCTGACGCCTCATGCCCCCCAAGACGCCGCTGCTCGACAAGGTGCGTGAACCGGCCGATCTGCGCAGGCTGAAGCCCGAGCAGTTGCGTCAACTGGCAGACGAGCTGCGGACCGAGACCATCGATGCGGTCTCCGTCACCGGCGGCCATTTGGGCGCCGGCCTGGGCGTCATCGAACTGACGGTCGCGCTGCACTACGTCTTCGACACCCCCCGGGACCGCCTGATCTGGGATGTCGGGCACCAGTGCTATCCGCACAAGATCCTGACCGGCCGCCGCGACCGCATCCGCACGCTGCGCCAGGGCGGCGGCTTGAGCGGCTTCACCAAGCGTTCGGAAAGCCCCTACGACCCGTTCGGGACGGCCCACTCCTCTACCTCGATCTCGGCCGGTCTCGGGATGGCGGTTGCGCGCGACCTGGCCGGCGGGCGCAACAACGTGATCGCCGTCATCGGCGACGGGGCGATGAGCGCCGGCATGGCCTATGAGGCGATGAACAATGCCGGCTCGATGGACAGCCGCCTGATCGTCGTCCTGAACGACAACGACATGTCGATCGCCCGGCCGGTCGGCGCCATGAGCGCGTATCTCTCGCGCCTCCTGTCGTCGCGTTCGTACCGGTCGCTCCGGCATCTGGGCAAGGAGCTGGCGGGCAAGTTCCCGCGTCCGCTGCAGAAGGCGGCCCAGCGTGCCGAGGAATATGCCCGCGGCATCGTCACGGGCGGCACGCTGTTCGAGGAGCTGGGCTTCTTCTATGTCGGCCCGATCGACGGGCACAACCTGGACCATCTGCTGCCCGTCCTGGAAAATGTGCGCGATGCGGGCGACGGGCCTGTGCTGGTCCACGTCATCACCCAGAAGGGCAAGGGCTATCCGCCCGCCGAAAGCTCGGCGGACAAGCTGCACGCGGTGTCCCGCTTCGACGTCATCACGGGCGCGCAGGCGAAGGCCAAGCCGAACGCGCCACAATACACGAAGGTCTTCGCCGAAAGCCTGGTGAAGGAGGCGGAGCGTGACGACAAGATCGTCGCGATCACCGCGGCCATGCCCTCGGGCACCGGGCTCAACCTGTTCGCCGAACGTTTTCCGGAGCGCTGCTTCGACGTGGGCATCGCCGAGCAGCATGCCGTGACCTTCGCGGCCGGGCTTGCGACCGAAGGCTACAAGCCCTTCGCCGCGATCTATTCCACCTTCCTGCAGCGAGCCTACGACCAGGTGGTCCATGATGTGGCGATCCAGCAGCTGCCGGTGCGCTTTGCCATCGACCGCGCCGGCCTGGTCGGCGCGGACGGGCAGACCCATGCCGGGTCCTTCGACATCGGCTTCCTGGGCGCGCTGCCGGGCATGGTGCTGATGGCCGCAGCCGATGAGGCGGAGCTGGTGCACATGGTCGCGACCGCCGCTGCGATCGACGACCGGCCTTCGGCGTTTCGCTATCCACGCGGCGAGGGCGTCGGCGTCGAGCTGCCGGAGCGCGGCCAGGTGCTGGAGATCGGCAAGGGACGCGTGCTGAGGGAGGGAACGAAGATCGCGCTCCTGTCCTATGGCGCGCGGCTTGCCGAATGCCTTCTGGCGGCCGAGGACCTGGCGGCGCGCGGCCTGTCGACGACGGTGGCGGATGCACGCTTCGCCAAGCCCCTGGACGCCGACCTGATCCGCCGCCTGGCCCTGGAACACGAGGTGCTGATCACGATCGAGGAGGGCGCGGTCGGCGGCTTCGGCTCCTTCGTGCTTCACCATCTGGCGACCCGGGGCCTTCTAGACCAGGGGCTGAAGATCCGGCCGATGGTGCTTCCCGACGCGTTCATCGACCACGACAGGCCTGAGCGGCAGTACGAGATCGCCGGGCTGACCGCCGGCCACATCGTCGCGACGGCTCTGGCCGCGCTCGGCATCGACGGTACCGCCGAGGCCCCGGCGCGGGCATGACCCGGACGAAGCGCCCAAGGGCGGGCCGCCGCCGGGTGAACCGGAACGGAATCCTGACGTGAGCCGCGCGAAGCGTCGTCTCGACCAGCTGATGGTCGACAGGGGACTGGCCGAAAGCCGCGCCAAGGCGCAGGCGCTGGTCATGTCGGGCCTGGTCTATTCGGGCGACCGGAAGCTGGACAAGCCGGGAACCCCGATCGCCGACGACGCCGAGCTTACCGTCAAGGGGCAGGACCATCCCTGGGTCAGCCGCGGCGGGCTGAAGCTGGTGAAGGGCCTCGATGCCTTCGGCATCGATCCGGCCGGGGCCGTCTGCATCGATGTCGGCGCGTCGACCGGCGGGTTCACCGACGTGCT
>JAJUFW010000245.1 GCA_029263555.1 Alphaproteobacteria bacterium | reverse complement strand
GTGGTCCGGATCGGGCCAGCCGGTCGCGTTGACGAAGTTGCTGTTGGTGAGGCCGAGTTCGCGGGCCCGGTCCGTCATCCGGCGGGCGAATTCCGCCTCGCTCCCGGCCAGACCTTCGGCCACGACGACAGAAGCGTCATTGCCCGACTGGACGATGATGCCCTGGATCAGGTCCTCGATGCGGACCTTCGATCCGACCTCGACGAACATTTTCGACCCGCCCATCCGCCAGGCCTTCTCGCTGACCGTGAGCGTGTCGTCCAGCGTCACCCGCCCCTGCTCGATCGCCTCGAACAGCATGTAGGCGGTCATGATCTTGCTCATGGACGACGTCGGCATACGCGTATCGGCGTTCTTCTCGAACAGTACGGTGCCTGTCGTCATATCGACCAGGATGGCTTCCCGCGCCCGCGTGTCGATGCCCTGCGCCGCCGCCGGCAGCGCCCCCAGGGCGGCGATGGCCAGAAGGCCGGACATCAGATGCTTCGTTAGGGATCCGAACCAGGTCATGGCCTGTACAATTCTCCGCAAGCGTACCATTCGCATCATTTTCAATTCAAATCGCCGCGGTGGCGATAATAGGGCGGTTTTGCCCGTCATCAGTCGACGATGATCCGGGCTGCCGTCTGTCCCTGCCGGATGACGGAATCGAGGATCCGGTCGGCCTCCTCGACCGACGCAAGAGGGCCTAGCCGGACCCGGTAGAAATCCGTGCCGTCGACCGTGGTCCGCGAGATCTCGGCCGGGCCGATCGGCGTCAGCGCGGCCCGGAGCTTGGCTGCGTTTTCATAGACCGAGAATGCCCCGGCCTGGACGAAGATGCTGGTCGGCGTGACCGACGTCTGCTGGACAACGGCCCGGGGCGCTATATCCCCTTCCGGGGTCCGGACCGCCTGAGGGGTGACCGGCGTCGGGGCCGGACGGACGGGCTGCGGCTCGGTCAGGGCGACCCGGGTCACCGAAGCGGAGGGCGCGGCGGCGAGGACCGGTGCCCCCGGATCGACCGGCGGCGGCGCCACCCTGCCCTGGCGCGCAAGCGCTGCGACCTGCCGGCTTTCGTCCTCCAGAACCTGGACCCGGACCCTGGCTGTTCCCTTGTCGCGGAAGCCCAGCAGTTCTGCGCCCCTGCGGGAGATGTCGATCAGGCGGCCGTTGGCGAAAGGCCCCCGGTCGTTGACCCGGAGCACGATCGATCGTCCGTTTTCCAGATTGGTAACCCGGACGATGGAGGGAAGCTGAAGCGTCGGATGGGCGGCGGTCAGGGCGTCCTGGTCGAACAGCTCGCCATTCGCTGTCAGCCGCTTGTGGAATCCGGGCCCGTACCACGACGCGATGCCGGTCTCGTCGTACCGGTAGTTCTCCTCGGGATAATACCAGACGCCGTTGACCTGATAGGGGCGTCCGACCTTGTAGTGTCCGGTGGGTGGGCCGTCCTGGGACATGCCGACCAGATGGGTGGCAAGCTGGGTCTCGGCGCAGCCGACAAGCCCGAACAGCGCGAGCCCGGCCAACAACGCGGCGACACGTTGCCGTGCGCGAGCCCCCGTCTTGCCGGACCGAACCGGACACGACACGACCTTCTCGGCCCCCGGACCAGCCGGAGCGGGCGTTCCGTCGCTCGCCGCGCGCATGCTTTCTCCCCCCATTGCCACTCCGCCTTGCCTTGTGCCACAGCGCCGGAGCGGCATCAATCCGCGCGACCGGTTTCGGGCGCGGGAAAAAGCGCGTCCGTCCTGCCCAGGACACGATAGGCGACAAGCCCGGTCCACTCGCGGACGGCCGCGCTCAAGAGCCTCAGATTGAAGGAGAGATCGAAGCCGATCCGCCAGGGATCGAGCCCGCCGTCGGTGAGGTAGTCCGTTGGATAGGGCGTGACCGGCCACCCCGCGGCGCGAAAGGTCCCGACGGCCCGGGGCATGTGCCAGGCGGAGGTCACGAGAAGCCAGGTGCTGTCGGGCGCCGGCCGTGCCAGGGCGTAGCCCAGGACTGCGTTCTCGTGGGTGTTCCGCGCCGCCCCTTCCCAGAGGACCGGCCGCTCTGCAAGGCCGAGACGGTGGGCCATCCGCTGCACGATCGGCGCTTCTCGGGCGCCCTGGTAGCGCAGGCTCCCGGATCCGCCGGTATAGACCACGGCGGCCTCGGGATAGTGTTCCGCCAGATCGGCAAGGGCCAGCAGGCGTTCGACGGAATCGCCCAGAACCGGCTCGCCCCTGGCGTCACTCAGATGAACATCGACGGCACCGCCCAGGACGATGATCCCGTCCACCCGCGCCGGCAGGGTGGCCGGGCGTTCGAAGCGGTCCTCAAGCGGCGCGAGCGCCCAGGTCCCGACAGGCAGCACCGCGATCACGACCAGCGAGGCCGTCGCCAGGCAGATCAGCGTCATGCCCCCGCGCCGCCGCCCGGCCGCCGTCAGCGCCAGCCCCGCGCAGAGCAGAAGGACCAAAAGATTGCCGGGCTGGAGCAACAGCCAGGACAGCTTCGAAAGGACAAACATCGTTCATTGTCATACCCCAAGGAAGCCGTCGCGGGCGAGGGGGCCCCGGCCATTCGGCGAAAGGCCCGGCGGATCAAGGGCGTAGGGAAAGGCGGGACCGTCCCTAGGACATAACGGGGGGCGGGGAACTCCGGTTGGCAAGGTGCGATTCGCCGTCCCCCCGCCGGAACCCTTACCGCACACTGCCCCATCCGCCCGTTGCGGAACCCCGGGGGGCGCGCTAGAAGGGGGCACACGCGGATGGGTGGCCGAGCGGTTTAAGGCACCGGTCTTGAAAACCGGCGTGGGGAAACTCACCGTGGGTTCGAATCCCACCCCATCCGCCACCCCCTAGTATGCGGATTGCACGAATAGGTAACTCCGCATACCTGAAACGTAGGCAACACCTCTGGCCTGCGCGATCGGCCGAAATCGCGGCTGCCTACATATCGACACCTCGCCACCGGCAGCCTGTCGGCACGTGTTACCCATTTGACCGGTACGATGAGTCAGCTTCTGCCCGCCATCCCTCATGTGCCAACAGCCATTGCTTCCGGGGGATTCC
The DNA here is from genome assembly GCA_029263555.1 of Alphaproteobacteria bacterium. GTDB lineage: Bacteria > Pseudomonadota > Alphaproteobacteria > DSM-16000 > Inquilinaceae > JAJUFW01. The sequence continues at coordinate 2,095 of JAJUFW010000245.1, read as the reverse complement.
GCCCGCATAGCCGGTGAGGGTTCCGTTCGTTCCGACGACACGGTGGCAGGGAACGACGATGCCGATCGGATTGGCGCCGTTCGCGAGGCCCACGGCGCGGACGGCCGAAGGGGCGCCGATGCGCCGGGCGAGTTCGGCATAGGTGATCGTGGTGCCAGACGGAATGCGGCGAAGCTCGGCCCAGACCCGTTTCTGGAACGGCGTGCCGTTGGTTTCGGTCGGCAGGCCCTCGATACCCCCGAGATCGCCCGCGAAATAGCCGGCCAGCGCGGTCGAAAACCCGCCGGGATCGCGGGCGGGGCGCAGGTCGTCGGATCGCGCGCCGTAGTGATGCGCCAGCAGTCGCGCCAACCGTTCCTCGCAATCCGTCCAGTCAACGGCCCTAAGCCTCCCCTCCCCGTCCGCCACGATGGCGAGGCGTCCGATCGGGGTCTCGATGTCGTCCCTCAGGAAGATCGATGCCGTGGTCATGCCGCCTGCTCCTCGTTCTCGGCCGGTGCGCACCCGCCTTCGGCGTCGGCCATCCAGAGATAATGGGCGGCATAGGCGCGCCATGGCCGCCACGCTTCCGCCCGGCGCAAGAGCTCGGCCGGGCTCGGCCGTCCGTTCGCCCCGGCGGCCCCGCGCAGCAGTCCGACATCGCTGGCCGGGAAGGCATCGGGTTCCCTCAGCGCCCGAAGCGCGATGTACTGCGCCGTCCATTCGCCGATGCCCGCGATGCTGCGAAGCCGGGCCACCGCATCCTCGATGCTGCCATAGGGGCGGAACAGATGCGGATCGCCCACCGCCGCTTCGGCCAGGGCCTTGAGGGCGTTGCGCCGCGCCTGCGGCATGCGCAAGGGCGAGAGGTCGGCCGCGGCGACGCGCTCCGGCGACGGAAAGGCGTGGGTCAGCCCGGGGAAAGCGCCCGCCCCGTCGGGCAGCGGGTCGCCGCACAGCTCGACCAACTGGCCGGCTAGGCCGCGGGCGGCGGCGAGCGTGATCTGCTGGCCCAGGATGGCGCGGATCGCCATCTCGAAGCCGTCCCAGCCGCCCGGGACCCGCAGGCCCGGCCACCGGGCGACCAGGGGGGCCAGCATCGGGTCGCTCGAGAGATGGGCCCCGATCGCTTCGACGTCGGCCCCGACGTCGAAGACCCGCCGAACCCCCGCCAGGATCGTGGGCAGCGCCCGGACGCAAGGAAAGCGGATGGTCACGGCAAGGCTGCTTCGCGCCGGGTCGTCCGCTACCTCCACGGTGCCGAGCCGGCCGTCATGACGAACGGTACGCCGGTAGATCCCGCCCGAAACGGTTTCGACGCCCGCGACCGCCCTCACCTGCAAATGGGTGATGATCGCCTGCCAGTCATATGGGCGGCGGTATCTGAGACGCAGCGTGACGCCGGCCTCTGCAGGGACTTGGATGGCCGTTGCGGAATCCCGTCGGCGCAAGGCGGAGGGGGGCTGCCGGTAGAGGGCGCGGAATGTTTCGTTGAAGCGGCGGATGCTGCCGAAGCCGGCCGCCAGGGCCACTTCCGCCATCGACAGCTCGGTTTCCTGGATGAGCTGCTTGGCGAAAAGGATACGGCGGGTCTGGGCGATGGCGACCGGCGACGCGCCGAGATGCTGCCGGAAGAGCCGCCTGAGTTGACGGTCGCCGACACCGAGCCGTTCGGCGAGCGCGGCCACCCCCGCCTCGCCGCCGTCCAGGGCACCCTCCGCGATCAGCGCGAGAGCCCGCGAGACGGTGTTGGAGGTGCCGCGCCAGGATCCGAGATCGGGCGCCGTCTCTGGACGGCATCGCAGGCAGGGTCGGAATCCCGCTTGCTGCGCCGCAGCCGCCGACGGGAAGAAGCGGCAATTCTCGATCCGGGGCGTCCGCGCGGGGCAGACCGGCCGGCAGTAGATGCCGGTCGAGGTTACGCCGACGAACAGGCGCCCGTCGAACCGCGGATCGCGGGTGCTGAGGGCGCGATAGCAGGCATCACGATCGAAATGGTCTTCCATGGGCAGGATTGTGTCACGCCCGGCCCGTTCCGGCTCGCGGATTTCGGACCTGAACCGCGGGTCAAGGGCGACGACCTGGAAGAAGCGGCTGGCGCTGCCTTCAGTCGTAG
>JAJUFW010000130.1 GCA_029263555.1 Alphaproteobacteria bacterium | reverse complement strand
GGCGGTCGAACAGGCCGGCTCGAAGCAGGCGGAATGGCGGACGGATCCGGCACGCAGCGGTCCCGCCGGCTGCGTCGGCGACATCGGCACCCATGCCTTCAACCTGGCCTCCTTCGTGACCCGTCTCGAATGCACGAGCCTCGCTGCCGACCTCTCCTCCTTCGTCGAGGGGCGCCGGCTCGACGACAACGCGCACATGCTGCTGCGCTATGCCAACGGGGCCCGGGGCATGCTGTGGGCAAGCCAGGTCGCGCCGGGCAACCAGAACGCCCTCCGCCTTCGGGTTTACGGCACGAAGGGCGGTCTCGAGTGGGACCAGGAGGAGCCGGACCGGCTCCGCTTCTCGCCCTATGGCGAGCCGTCGCGCCTGATCACCCGCAACGGTCCGGGCACCGGGCCGGCAGCCGTACGGGCAAGCCGCGTGCCGTCCGGGCATCCGGAGGGCTATCTTGAGGGCTTCGCGCAGATCTATCTCGACCTGGCCGAGCAGATCTCGGCCAGGATCGAGGGACGGACGCCGGATCCCGCGGCGCTCCTCGTGCCGACGGTCGAGGACGGGGCGCTGGGCATGAAATTCATCGAAGCGGCGGTGGAATCGAGCAGGCGCGACGGCGCCTGGGTCGACATGCGCCTGGATCTTTCGCAATGACGCCAGGCGGCGTGGGCGGTTGCGGCGGCAGCGGGGCGAACCCGACGGGTGACCTGCAGTCGCGCCTCATCGCCGCCGCCGCGGCCGTCATCGCCGAGAATGTGGAACGGCTGAGCGCCCTCGACCGGGCCATCGGCGACGGGGACCACGGCATCAACCTCAATCGCGGATTTTCGGCGCTGGCCGCCGCACGGGAGCAACTGGCCGCGGAACCGCTGGGCCGCGCGCTGCAGAACGCCGGGACGATGCTGGTCATGAAGGTCGGGGGCGCGTCGGGACCGCTCTACGGCAGCCTTCTCATGGCCATGGGCAAGACGCTGGGGGACGCCGCGCCCACGCCGGAGCGTGTCGTCGCCATGGTCGATGCCGGGGTCGCGGCCGTCAAGGCGCGCGGCCGCTCCGACGCCGGGGAGAAGACGATGCTGGACGTGCTCGTGCCGGTTGCGGACGCCTTGCGGAGGGCCGCGGTCGCGGGCGTTGCCCGCGCGGAGCTGGTCGATGCGGTGCTGCGCGCGGCCGACCAGGGGCTGGAGGCCACGCGCGACCTCGCCGCCACGAAGGGACGGGCCTCCTTCCTCGGCCGCCGCAGTGTCGGGACCCTCGACCCCGGGGCACAGTCGAGCTGCCTGCTCGTCCATGCCGTGTGCGGGGTGATCATGGAGGACGCGAAATGACGGAGCGGGTCGCGATCGTGATCGTCTCCCATTCGGCAGATGTCGCCCGCGGAACGGCCGACATGGTCCGCCAAATGGTAGGCGAGGAGGTGGCGGTCGCCTGGTGCGGCGGCGATCCGGACGGCGGCCTCGGAACCGATGTCGCCGCGATCCGGGCGGCGATCGACCGGGTCTGGACCCCGGCAGGCGTCGCCATTCTGGTGGATCTGGGCGGCGCGGAGACGAACAGCGAAATGGCGGTCGAGATGTTGCCCGAGGATCGCCGCGGAACCGTCGTGATCTGCAATGCGCCGATCGTGGAGGGCGCCATCATGGCGGCGACCGAAGCGGCCGGCGGCGCGTCCTTGGCCGAGGTTTGCGCCACCGCCGAGGAACTTTCCCCTGGCATCGGTCGATAGGCGGGAAGGAAGGTGCGCCCGATGATTGCCCGGACGGAGAATGCCCGGCGTGCGGAGGGCCAGGTGATGCTGGCGCATCCGGTCGGCCTTCATGCGCGGCCCGCGATCAAGCTGACGAAGCTCGCCAAGTCCTTCCCGGCAACCGTCCGGCTGCGCGCCGACCCGGATGCGCCATGGACGGATGCCAAGAGCATCGTCAAGGTAATGGGGCTGAAGGTGCCCCAGGGCGCGGTCCTTTATTTCGAAGCCGAAGGTGCCGAGGCGAAGGCCGCCATTGCGGCCCTCGTTGCCTTAGTCGAACGGGATTTCGAAGGATGAGCACGGCTGACGGCGAAACCGGCGAAATCGTATTCGAGGGGAAGGTCGCGTCGCCCGGCCTCGTGACCGGCGTTCTGGCCGTCCAGACGCAGGACCGGTCGCCGGATCGGGTGAGCCGCCCCGCGGGGGACGAGCGCGCGGCCCTGGCCGCGGCCCTGGCCGAAGCCACGGTGCAGCTCCAGGAACTGGCCGGCCGGGCCGACGCCATGGCGTCCGAGATCCTGGAGTTCCAGATCGCGCTTCTGGAGGACGACGCCCTGATCGAGCCCGCCCTCGAGAAGATCGACGAGGGCGCCTCGGCGGCGGAGGGCTGGACGGCGGTTCTGGATGCCCAGATCGTCGATTATGAGACGGCGGATAGCGCCTATTTCCGTGCCAGGTCGGCGGATCTCCGGGACCTCAAGGAACGGGTGTTGCGGCTGCTGACGGGCGGGGACGAGAGGCGGTCCGGAGTGCCCGCGGATTCGATCCTGGTCGCCGACGACCTGACGCCCTCCGGGTTTCTGGAGATCGACTGGACGCGCGTCCGGGGCGCAGCCTTCCTCGCCGGCAGCCCGTCGAGCCATGTGGCGATGCTGGCCCGGTCCCGGGGCGTTCCGTTGCTGGTCAATCTGGGCGTCGAGATCGGACCGGAATGCGACGGCGAGCCGGCGATCCTCGATGCTGTCGAAGGGCGCCTCGTCGCGCGGCCGGGACCGTCCGCGACCGCCGAATACCAGGCCCGGTTCGCCGAACGCGCGGCGCGCACGGCCGAGGAGGCGGGCTATCTCGGCCGCCCGGCCCGGACCGCCGACGGACGGCCCGTATCCGTCATGATCAATGTCGACGACCCTGCGCTTCTGGAAGGCGCCGACCCCGGCCATTGCGACGGGATCGGCCTTGCCCGGACCGAATTCCTGTTCCTGGGCGAGGGTGCCCTGCCCGACGAGGAGACCCAGGTCGCGGTTTACGGGCGGCTGCTCGACTGGGCCGCCGGCCGCCCCGTCACGATTAGGACCCTGGACGCCGGCGGCGACAAGCCGGTGCCCGGCCTCACCCTGATCGGCGAAACCAATCCGTTCCTGGGATTCCGCGGGGTGCGGCTGTCGCTTGCGCGTCCCGATGTCTTCAAGGTGCAGCTCCGGGCCCTCGCGCGGGCGGCGGCGCGGGGACCGGCCAGGATCATGCTGCCCATGGTGACCGTCCCGTCCGAATATGCGGAAGCGAGGGCGATTCTGAACCAGGCGGTCGAGGAGCTGAGGAGCGAAGGCCGGCCCCATGCCCTGCCGGCCTTGGGCATGATGGTCGAGGTGCCGGCGGCGGCCCTGGCGATCGACCGGTTCGACGCGGACTTCCTGTCGATCGGGTCGAACGATCTTGTGCAATACGTCACCGCGACCAGCCGGGACGACGGCCGGCTGGTCAGGCTGCACGATCCCCTGCATCCGGGCGTGCTGGAGCTGATCGAGCGGGTGGTTGCGCATGGCCGGAGCCGCGGCATAGAGGTCAGCCTCTGCGGCGACATGGCGGCCGACCCCGCATACCTGCCGGGCCTCCTCGACACCGGCCTCGACCGGGTTTCGGTATCCGTCGCGGCGCTAGCCCGGACCAAGGCCGCGATCGCCCGCTACGGCGGAGGGCCCGGCCGATGACCGCGCCCGTGTCAGCCGACCCGGTCGCCGGCGAACCGGTCGCCGCCTACAAGCGGATCCTGCAGCGGATCATCGACAAGCGGCCGTCGGGCATGCGCCTGAAGATCGCCCACGCGCTCGGCAAGCATAAGAGCTTCGTCAGCCAGATCACCAATCCGATCTACCCGGTACCGGTTCCCGCACGGCACCTGGACACGATCTTCGAGATCTGCCGCTTTACGCCGGAAGAGCGGGCCGAGTTCCTGGACGCCTATGCCCGGGCCCATCCGGCCCGGGCGCCCCGGTCCAGCAGTGCCGGCGGGAGCGGACACAGGATCCTGACGATCGAGGTGCCGCTGCTTGCGGACCCGAAGAAGCAGGAGGCGCTCGAGGACCTGATCCGTCAGTTCGCCCGCCGGGTCGCCGATCTTCTGCAATAGCCGAGGGCTTTAGGCTGCCCAACGCAGCGCGGCCGTATGGACCGGCGCGTCCCAGAAGCCCTTCATCTCGTCGTCCAGCATGCTGAAGGTCAGGCTGCAGCCGGCCATGTCCAGGCAGGTCGCGTAATTGCCGACGAGCGACCGCACGATGCGGAAGCCGCGGGCCTCGGCGATCCTTGCCGCGGCGGCGTACATCAGGTGCAGCTCCATCATCGGTGTCCCACCGAGGCCGTTGACCAGCAGCAGCATCTCCCGTCCCGGGGGCGGAGCGAGGTCGTCCAGCACGGCGCCGACCAGCTCCGCCGCGATGTCGTCGGCCGTCGCCAGCTTCTCGCGCCGTCGCCCGGGCTCGCCGTGAATGCCGACCCCGAGTTCCATCTCGTCCTCGCCGAGATCGAAGGTCGGTCTGCCTGCGGCCGGGACGGTGCAGGAGGTCAGCGCCACGCCCATGCTGCCGGTCGCCCGGACCACGCGGCGGCCCAGCGCCGCGCAGTCCTGCAGGCTGGCGCCCGCCTCCGCAGCGGCGCCCACGATCTTCTCGACGACCAGCGTCCCGGCAACGCCCCGGCGCCCGGTCGTGTAGCTCGACCCTTCGACGGCGACGTCGTCATCGACCAGGATGCTCTCGCATGGGGACCCGATCATCTCCGCCGCCATCTCGAAGTTCATCACATCCCCCGAATAGTTCTTCACGACGAACAGGATGCCGTTGCCGCCGTCGACGGCCCGGGCGGCGGCAACGATCTGGTCGGGGCCCGGCGCCGTGAAGATCTGGCCCGGGCAGGCGGCGTCGAGCATGCCGCGGCCGACGAAGCCGGTGTGCAGGGGTTCGTGCCCCGATCCGCCTCCGGAGATCAGCGCCACCTTGCCCCGGACCGGGGCGTCGGCACGGGCCACATAGGTTGGCTCCTCCTCGATCCGCAACAGCTCGCCATGCGCCTGGCCCAGTCCGCGCAGGCTCTCGGCCAGGATGGAGTCGACCTCGTTCATGAACTTCTTCACGGGCGGCACCCCTTCCTTGTCCCGGATGAGGTCGTCCCGGTCAGCCGGCGCCGGCCCGGACCCGAAAGCGTATCGAACCACTCAGGCTCTCGTCGCGGCCCAGCGCCCGGAAGCCGACGTCGTCGACGCCCCGTGCCGCCAGGTTGACGGCATCGTTGGCGTGGCTGACCGGCTCGACGCAGAAGTGATCCTCGCCCGGCGGGACATAGATCACCAGATGGTCGAAGGGCCAATCCGCCTCGATGTCCAGCGACAGCCCCGGCGTCTCCCAGCTTAGGGAGGCACGGCCGTTCCAGCCGCCGAAGCAGTTGTCGAGATCCGCCGTGAGGAGCGAGGAGACCGGAAGACTGTCGAGCGGCATGCGCCGGGACGGAAGCTTTGCCTCGTCGTTGATCCATACGTGGTCCAGGGCCGCGTTCAGCCTGGCACCCGGATATTTCGGGAAGTACGGATGCAGGCCGATGCCCGCGGGCATCGGCCTGGTGTCGAGGTTAGTCAGGGTCAGGTGAACGGTGAGCGCCGCGTCGGTGAGGACGAAGGCCTGGGTCGCGCGGTAGCGCCAGGGCCAGTCGCTGCCGGGGTGGCGGTACGCGATCGTGCAGCCGTCATCCGCGATGTCGGTCACCTCCCAACGGCTCCGCCAGCCATGGCCGTGGATGACGTGCGGTTCCGGCGGAAAGTTGGGAGGCATCTTCATTTCCCGTCCGTCGAACCGGAAGCGGCCGAAGCCGATGCGGTTCGAAAACGGGATCAGGGGAAAGCAGGCGGCATCCAGCACGTTCGTGCTGCCGTCGGGCATCGGCCGCAGGAGATCGACCTCGCCGTCGTCATCCAAAGTCAGCGTGAAGCGTCGGACGATGCCGCCATGAACCGGATCGAGGATCAGCCGAAGCGACCCCTGGACAAGGGAAATGACGGTCATCGAAGGTCTCGGTGCCCTGTCAGAGGTTGCCGGGGAAGGAACGCTCCCCTACGCTACCCGGAATTGAGGCCGCCGCGCCAGCGCCGTCGCGTCGCCGCGCGAGAGGGGCTGATGCGGCGATGCTGGGGAGGGGCTCAGTTGTTTCTCGGCATCGATGTCGGCACCTCCGGGGTCAAGGCCGTGCTTGTCGACGGCGATCAGCGGCTGGTCGACCAGGCAACGGCACCCCTTGACGTCTCCCGCCCCCGGCCGCGCTGGTCCGAACAGGTTCCCGATGCCTGGTGGCGGGCCGTCTGCGCGGCGATGGCCGAGCTCAAGTCGAGGCGGGGCCGGGAACTGGGCGGGGTGCGCGGCATCGGCCTGTCCGGCCAGATGCACGGGGCGACGCTGCTCGACGGCAGCGACCGGGTCCTGCGCCCGGCCATCCTCTGGAACGACGGCCGCAGTGCCGAGCAATGCGCCGAGCTGGAACGCCGCGAGCCGCGGCTGCGGGAGATCACGGGCAATCTTGCGATGCCGGGATTCACCGCCCCGAAGCTTCTCTGGGTTGCAAGGCACGAGCCGGAGATCTTCGCCCGCGTCGCCAGGGTTCTCCTGCCGAAGGACTATGTCCGGCTGCGCATGACGGGCGTGCATGCTTCCGACCTTTCGGACAGTGCCGGCACGCTATGGCTGGATGTCGGCGCCAGAACCTGGTCTCCGGCCATGATAGAGGCGACGGGCCTCCCCCTTTCCGCCATGCCCGAGCTTTTCGAAGGTTCGGCGGCGACGGGAACGCTGCTGCCGGCGGTCGCGGCCGAATGGGGCGTTCCCCGGGACGCGGTGGTCGCCGCCGGCGGCGGCGACAACGCCGCCGGCGCGGTCGGCGTGGGCGCGGTCGAGCCGGGCTCGGCCCTGATGTCGCTCGGGACCTCGGGGGTCATTTTCGTGGCCGGCGACCGTTTCCGGCCCAATCCTGACGAGGCGGTCCACGCCTTCTGCCATGCGTTGCCGGAACGATGGCATCAGATGTCGGTCATCCTGTCCGCCGCCTCCTGCCTGACCTGGGTCGCCCGGGCGACAGGGGCAGGCGACGAATCGACCGCGCTGGCCGAAGCCGAGGCGGCCGGCAACGGCGCCCTTGCGCCCATCTTCCTGCCTTATCTTTCGGGCGAGCGGACGCCCCACAACGATCCGGCGGCGATGGGGGTGTTCTTCGGCCTGACCCACGGCACCGGCAGGGGCGATCTGGTCCGCGCCGTGCTGGAGGGGGTTGCCTTCGCCTTCGCCGACGCGCTTCGGGCGCTGGAGAGGGGAGGAAGCCGGATCGACCGCATATCGGTGATCGGCGGCGGCTCGCGGTCGGATCTTTGGGGCGGGATCCTGGCCGCCGCCCTGGACCGGAGCCTGATCTACCGCAGCGGCGGCGATCTCGGCCCGGCGTTCGGGGCGGCCCGGCTGGGGCGGCTCGCGGCGACTGGGGAGGCGCCGGGACAGGTCTGCTCCGCCCCACCGGTGGACCACGAAATCGCCCCGGATCCCGATCTCGC
>JAJUFW010000269.1 GCA_029263555.1 Alphaproteobacteria bacterium | reverse complement strand
CTGGTCCGGCACGCAGCGCACGACCAGCTCGGCCGGGTTCTCACCGGGCGCAGCCCCGGCGTCGGGCTGAATGCGGCCGGACAGCGGCAGGCGGAAATCCTGGCCGCCCACCTTTCGGTGCAGCGCATCGCCGCGGTGCAGACAAGCCCGCTCGATCGCGCCCGGCAGACGGCAGAGCCGATCGCCCGGCGGCTCGGCCTGCGTTTGCAGGTTTCGGAGGCGCTCAACGAGATCGACTTCGGTCTTTGGTCCGGCCGAAGCTTCGAGGACCTCTCGCCCGATCCCCTGTGGCGGCTATGGAACACCGAGCGCGCGACTACCAGGGCTCCCGGCGGCGAAACCATGGAGGAGGCTCGGATCCGGTTCGTCTCCGCGATCGATGCGCTGGCTGCCCGGCATCACGACACGGGCGTCGTGCTGGTCAGCCATTGCGACATGATCAAGGCCGTCCTGGCCCGGCCGCTCGGCCTCTCGCTCGACCGGATCCACGATTTCGAGATCCAGCCGGCGTCTGTCAGCGTCCTGGACATGCGGAACGGACAGCTCCGGACCGTGGCGATCGACGGCGTGTTCCCGGAATGAGGGTCCAGCATCCATGAAGATCGTCGTCTTCGGATTGTCGGTCAGCTCGTCCTGGGGCAACGGACACGCCACTCTCTGGCGCGGGCTCGCCCGTGCCCTCGCCCGCCGCGGGCACGGGCTGGTCTTCTTCGAGCGGAACGTCCCCTACTATGCCGAGAATCGGGACCTGCTGGAGCTGCCGGGCGGCGAACTGATCCTGTACGACGATTGGGCCGGGGCGCTTCCCCGCGCACGGCGGGAACTGGATGCGGCCGATGTCGGCATGGTCACCTCCTATTGCCCCGACGGCATCGCGGCCGCGGAACTGGTCCTCGACTCCACGGCACGGGCGCGCGTTTTCTATGATCTGGACACGCCCATGACCCTCTCCCGGTTGCGGGGCGGCCAAACCACCGGCTATATCGGCCCGCGCGGACTAGCCGATTTCGATCTGGTGCTGAGCTACACGGGCGGCAGGGCGCTGGACGAGCTCCGGGACCGGCTGGGCGCGCGTCGGGTCGCACCGCTCTACGGCAGCGTCGATCCGGAAGTGCACCGCCCTGTCGCTCCCGCCTCCCACTACATAGCCGACCTCTCCTATCTCGGCACCTATGCCGAGGACCGGCAGGCGGCGCTGCAGCGGCTTTTCATCGAACCGGCGAGCCTTCGTCCCGGGCGGCGCTTCCTGATCGGCGGCGCTCAGTATCCCGAGACCTTCCCCTGGTCCGGGAACATTTTCTTCGTCCGGCATCTCCCCCCATCGGAGCATCCGGCCTTCTTCAGCTCGTCCCGGCTGACGCTGAACGTCACCCGCAGGGCGATGGCCGAGACGGGCTGGTGCCCGTCCGGCCGCCTGTTCGAGGCCGCCGCATGCGGCGCCCCGGTGGTCACGGACGACTGGGAAGGGCTGGACCGCTTCTTCGAACCCGGACGGGAAGTCCTGGTCGTGCACGACACCGGTGAGGTGGTCGCCGCGCTCGACCGCTCCGACGAGGAGCTGAGGCGCATCGCCGACAGCGCGCGGGAGCGGGCGCTGGCCGAGCACACGGCGGACCACCGGGTGGCGGCGCTGGAGGCGGCGCTGAGCGGCTGCGGCACACCGGCCGGCCACGATCCCGTGCAAGAGATGAGGGTGTAGTCCGATGTGGGGCATCGTACCGGCAGCAGGGAGCGGCAGCAGGATTCAGCCGCTTGCCTTTTCCAAGGAGCTTCTGCCGGTCGGCAGCCGCCTGGACGGCGAAACGGAACGCCCGCGCGCAGTCAGCGAATACCTGATCGATCGCATGGTCCTGGGGGGCGCCGACCGGATCTGCTTCGTCATCGGCCCCGGCAAGTCGGACATCCTGCACTATTACGGAGACGGCTACGGGTCGGCGTCGATCGCCTATGTCGTACAGCCGAACCCCGGAGGATTGTGCGACGCGATCTTCCGGGCGGCCCCCCTGATCCATCCGGAGGAGCCGGTCATCGTCGGACTGCCCGACACGGTCTGGTTCCCCGAACAGGCGCTGGCCGCGCTGGCCGATGACTGCTTCTCCTTCCTGCTCTTCCCCGTCGACCGGCCCGAGTTCTTCGACGCGGTCGTGACCGACGGGCAGGGTCGCGTCCGGGAGGTCCAAGTCAAGCGCCAGGACGCGCAATCCTCGTGGATCTGGGGCGCCTTCAAGATGCCGGGCGCCGTCCTGCACGAGCTGCGACGGCTTTGGCTGGAACGGGAGCGGCAGGACGAATATTTCGGAACCCTGCTCAATGCCTGGCTTGCCCGGGGCGGCGAGGCCTGGGGCGTCCCGGCCGGCCGTTCCTACGTCGATGTCGGTACGCTGCACGGCTACCGGGAGGCGATCGCGCTGCTGAGCGAAGGCGGCACCGCCCCCGGCAAGCCCGACAGGCCGCGCGAGCCGTCCGCAAGCGAGGTGGCACCGTGAGCAGGACGGTCGAAAATCTCTCCCCGGCGGAGATCCGGTCTCGCGTCGACGCGTTGGGCGAGTGGTTTCACAACATCGATCTCAACGGCGTCAAGACGGCGCCGAACCACTTTCTGGGCGACTATCCCGCCGTCAAATGGCAGTACTTCTCGGACGCGATCCCGCGGGACCTGACCGGCCGGACCGTCCTCGACATCGGATGCAACGCCGGCTTCTATTCGATCGAGATGAAGCGCCGCGGGGCCGCGCGGGTGCTGGGGATCGACGAGGACCCGGGCTATCTGGAGCAGGCGCGTTTCGCGACCGATGTCCTGAGGGCCGATATCGAGTTCCGGCAGATGTCGGTCTACGACGTGGCAGCGCTGGGCGAGCGTTTCGACATCGTCCTCTTCCTCGGCGTGCTCTACCACCTGCGCCATCCCCTGCTCGCGCTCGACCTGATTCACGAGCATGTGACGAAGGATCTGCTGGTTTTCCAGTCGATGCAGAGGGGCAGCCCCGAAATCGAGCTCCTGGCCAACGACTACGGGTTCTGGGAGGTCGAGATATTCGACCGGCCCGGATTCCCCAAGCTTCACTTCATAGAGAACTACTACTCGTCCGACGACACCAACTGGTGGATTCCGAACCGGGCGTGCGTCGAGGCGATGCTCCGCAGCTCCGGCTTCACTATCCTCGACCATCCGGAGGAAGAGGTCTTCATCTGCCGACGGGGCGAACGGCCGGCGACCCCCGGAAGCGGACCCGTCTATCCGGCGCGCAGCCCCGTGGGAGGCAAGCGATGATCGAAGCGGCGATGATCTGGAACGAGCCGAACAACAAGTCCCACTGGGATCCGGAGCTGGATCCCGGCTGGGGCCTCTTCGCCGAGATGGCGATCGCCGCCGCCGACGCGATCGCCGCCGAATCGCCGGCATTGCCGAAGGTCCTGGGCGGGCTTTCGCCGATCGATCCCCAGTTCGTCCGGAACATGGCGGACCGAGGCGTGCTCGACCGGCTGGACGTCCTGGCCTTGCACGGCTTCCCGCTGGACTGGAATCTCTGGTCGATCCACGAATGGCCGGACAAGATCCGCGAAATCCAGGCGGTCACGGATCTTCCGATCTGGGTTTCGGAGGTCGGCGTCTCCACCTTCGGCGCCGAGGAGGTCCAGGAATGGGGCCTCGGGCGCACGGCCGAGCTGCTGATCGGCCGGGTACCCCGCATCCACTGGTACAGCCTTTACGACCTGCCGCGCGCCTGGGAGGCGACGACCCGCCACAAGGAGGCGGAGGGATCCTCCTATTACCGGCACTTCTTCATGGGCCTCCTGCGCGAGGACGGGACCCCGAAGCCGGCTGCCGGGATCTTTCCCCGCTTTACCCCCGAGATGGGGATTTGCCAGTGGTTCCATTACCAGGATCACCGGCTCGACGACGCGGTGCAGTGGCTGCGCCGCCTGGGTGTTCGCTACATCCGGACCGGCATAAGCTGGGCGGACAGCTTCCGGCCCGACGCCCTTGCCTGGTTCGACCGGCAGATGGATGCGCTGGCCGAGTTCGACGTGACCGTGACCTTCTGCTTCACGCCCGAACACCGGGGGATCGCCCCCCACCACACCAGCCCGCCCCAGGTGAAGGAGGAGTTCGCGGAGTTCTGCGGCGCGATGATCCGCCGCTATGCCGCCCGCACCGGCATATCGGCCGCCGTTCGGACGCCCGCGGCCGCATCGGCGGGATGGCGATGAACGAGCGCAGCCTCGTCGGCGAAGAGCCCGACGCCGATCGGGATGCCGCCAATTTCCTCGCGCGGCTGGCCGCCCCTGGCACCTCCATCGGCGACCCGGTCGCGATCGTCGCCGCCCACCCCGATGACGAGACCATCTGGATCGGCGGGCAGTTGCCCCGGCTGACCGGAGCCGTCGTGATCCAGGTGACCGACGGCTCTCCCCGCGACGCAGTCGATGCCCGGCGATGCGGCTTTGCCACGTGGCAGGATTACGCCCGGGCGCGGAGGGACGAGCTGGAAGACGCCATGGCGCTGGCCGGGCTAGCGCGCGACCGGCTTCATTCCCTCGGGATCGCCGACCAGGAGGCATCGCTGAACTTGGCGCCGCTTGCCCGCGGCCTGGCCGATCTTCTCGAAGCGCTGGGCGTCCGCCTGGTCCTGACCCATGCCTATGAGGGCGGCCACCCCGACCACGATGCCACCTGCTTCGCCGTCCATGCCGCAGCGGCCCTGATCCGCGAGCACGGCGGACGCCCGCCGGCCCTGATCGAGGCCCCCTCCTATCATGAGGGCGCGCAAGGACGCGTCTACCAGCAGTTCGTCCCCGTTCCGGACCGGACGGAACTGGTCCTGCGCCTGGATCCCGAACAGCGGGAGTTGAAGCGCCGGATGCTGGCCGCCCATGTCTCGCAG
>JAJUFW010000176.1 GCA_029263555.1 Alphaproteobacteria bacterium | reverse complement strand
GGATGCCGGCCGGCTCGCCGTAGATGTCGTGGTCGACCAGATGCAGATGCGCGAGCGTCGTGATCCCGGCGCGGCGCAGCGTGCCCATCAGCGCATGGGCGTCGGTCGAATGGCAGTTGATGACGGCATCCATGCCCATGAACAGCCCGAGGGCCCGGGTGTGATCGCCGTCCCGCACCCAGCTGCTGAAACCCGTGCCGAAGTACCGGACCGACGGGTCGTACCGGCCGCAGATCGGATCATCGAGGAAGCTGATGGTCTCGAAGATCTCCTTCAGCTCGGCGATGTTCTCGGCCCCGTTCGACGCCATGATGAACAGGTGCGGACGCCAGCCGAACTTGGCGATCGAACGGGCCATGTTGATGGCCACCTTCTCCACGCCTCCGAAGGACACCAGCGGCAGGATGAACCCGACGTGCCGCTCCTTCGCGTCCTCCTTGGCGAAGGGTACGAGAACGCGGGTCTTCAGGATGTCCCGGGCGGCGATGTAGAGGTCCGACCGGGCGATCGTCTCGCAGCGCCGCCATTCGCTGCCGATGAAACGCTGATTGTTGTGGTAGAGGTCGCGCAGTTCGAAGAACGCGCGCAACAGGATCGACACGGCGCTGCCGGAGGGCGGGCGCCGGGCCTCTTCGGTGTCGGTGTGGATCGTCAGGTGGAACATCGGCGGCATCGGCGCCGGCTCGGCCACGCTGGCCAGCCAATTGGCGCTCGTGTCCCGGATGCATTCCTGGAACATGCCGCGGGTCATCATGACCATCTCGGCCCGACGGGCGAGCGACGGCTGCTCGCCGGGGCCGCTGCCGACGATCGAAACCGCGCCGCCGGTCTCGCCCGCCTCCATGGCGGCGGTCGCCAGGCTGGGGCCGCCTTCCAGCGCGTCCTCCAGACGCCAGAACGTCCAGTTGAGAAGCCGGAGGCCTTCCAGCGACTCCAGGAAGTCCGAGGTCGTGAAGACCAGGAAGTTGGGGCAGTACTCTTCCTGCGGATCGGTCCAGGCATTCATGAATCGAAGGATGAAGTCGCGCCAGGACATCCGTACGCCGCCCAGCCGTGGGTCGGTCGCCAGCACCACCTCGTTCGTATCGCCCAGGAAGATGGCGTATCGCGGCGCCTCCAGGTGCTCCAGCCGCAGGATCGTGTCGCGGAAATAGAGCGCCTTGTGCTTGCGACGCATGTATCCCAGGATCTCCGCCCGGTCCCGTTCGGAGTTGCTGAGCATGCTCTCCGGCCGCTTGCGGTAGCGTAGGCCCATGCTCTCCACGTGCCGGCCGACATAGCCGAGGCCGATCGCCTGCAGCCAGAAGTCCCAGTCCTCGAAGCCTAGCTTCATGGATTCGTCGAAGCGCAGCCCGCGGTGGAACAGCTCTGTTTTCACGAGGCTGCCCGCCTCGCAATAGTTCTCGTGCAGATGCTTCAGGATCGAATATTCGCCGGAGGTGCGGGCGTTTATCTCGGCCCCGAACATGTCCATGTCGGGGAAGGCCCAGCCGACCCTGGGGTCCGCCTGGATCTGCTCCCAGGCACGCTGCAGCGCGTGGGGATAGAGCCGGTTGTCGGCGTCGAGGAAATAGATCGCGCGGACGCTCGGCCAGGCTTTCAGGACGAAATCGATGCCCGTGTTGCGCGCGGCGCTCAGGCCGCCATTCCGGCGCCTCAGATAGACGATGCGGTCGGGATAGGCGCGTGCATATTCCAGCGCCGTCGTATGGGTCTCGTCGAACGGGCAGCCGTCGTTGACGATCACCAGCTTGAAGCTGAGCGACGTGCGCTGGGCGAGGGCGGCGTTGATCGCCTCGTTGATCAGCACGCTGTGCTTGAACACAGGAAGCACGATCGCGAGCTGCGGCGATGGCTGGGGGCCCGCAAGGGTGATGGATTCCGGAAGGGTCGTCATTCGGGGGGTATGTCCAGTCCGGTGGGGCTGGGCCGAAGCCCGGCCGCTCCTAATCGATCAGGCAAGCTCGATCTGCAGGCTCTTCCACTGTGCCCACGCGAAAGCGTCGGCGACGCCGGGGGGCATTCGCGTGGCAAGATGCAGGTCCAGGGTCTGGCTTGGCGCGTCGTCGAAGGCCAGGACCAGCGTGCCGGGAGTGTTCGGCGCGAGCCTCAGCCATTCCGAGACAACCGCCCCTGCGGGCGCCGGCTTCTGATCGGTCGGGAAGTTCGCGGGCGTGCCGGCCGGAACCGCCATCAACGCATATTCGACCCAGGGCGCCTCCGGGCAGTCGGTCTTGATCGTCGCCAGGATCCTCCGGACGCCGGCCGGGCAGGCGGCGGGGATGACGGCATGGGAGACAAGTCCCGTCACCGGATGGAGCTGCAGTGTCCGGCCGTCCTCCTTGAAGGATAGTATGTCGAAGTCGACCCGGTTCGGGGCCGGTTCAAGAAGCTTCGCCTGGGCCAGCTTGGCCGGCGACACGAAGAGCTGCTTGCCGACGGCAAGCTCGATCTGACCGTCCACCGCCTCGGCGAAGGTGGAAACGACGCGCCGGCTACCCGGCAGGCCGGTCCAGATCTGCAGCGCCAGCGCCTGGCGGGCCTGCCGGCCGCCTTCCATCTGAAGCTGTCCGCCCGGGCCGATATGCTGGTCGCTGAGCGAGAGCTGCGGGGCGAAGCGGCTGTCTCCGTCCCAGCGGATGGTTAGGTCGACGGTCTGGCGGGCCCCGACGATCACGCTCGGGATCTCCAGGAGGTTCCAGCCATTGGTGAGGTGATCGAAGGGGATTGCCCAACTGATCAGCATGGTTCCGCTTTCCCGGGCCGTCAGCTTGATCAGGAGCCGGCCGTTGCTGCGCTTGCGCCCTACGGCGACATGCAGGGCAATCGCGGCCAGGCCCTGGCTGTGCACCGGCAGCTTCTGGCGGATGGTGAAGGCGGGGGCACCGGCCGGCGGCGCCACCGTGATGCTGCCCGGCTGCAGCGTAAGGGTGCACTGGACCGTCGGAAGCTGATATCGCGACAGGCAGTCCCGCAGCATGGCCAGGACGCTCTGGGAGGTTTCGTGATCCTCGCGCAGCTCGCCCAGCGCCCGCTGAAGCCGGACCACGTTCTGATGGGCGGCCCGGCGCTCGCGCAGCATGCGGTCGACCAGAAGCCGAAGCGCCTGGTGTTCGGCGGAATTGCCCTTGGCGCCGGGCGTGAAGCGGCTGATCTCCGGCGCCGGCCCGGGCGACAGCTCCGACCACCAGCGCGAGAGGGTGGTGAGTTTCTGCTCGGCGCTATCGGAGAAGGCGAACAGGCCGAGGCAGTCCGTCGGGGGCAGCGCCAGGTCGACCACCGCCGCATCCGCGTCGTCTCCAGGATGTGCGATCCGCCCGACCCCATCCTCCAGGCCGAACAGAAGAACCGAGATCCCGTCCGGCAGGTCCAGCCCGCGCCATTTCGCGGCGTCCTCGACGGCCCCGATCACCTTCGGGTTGCCGCTGAAGAGCGCGTCATGCGCTGCTGTCGTGACCTGCACTGCCAGCGGCTCGACGTGCCGCTCGGCCGCTGCAGCGGTTCCGGCCGATACGACCGGATTGCGACGGGGGGTGCCCGCTGCCTGCTCGATGACCTGATGCACTAGTGCCTCCATAAATCTTCCGGTTGGCCCCCGGCGCCTGCGCAACGCCGGCGGTTCAAGATCATCCCATGGTCTGCAGAGCCACGGCGTAGATCGCGATCCCTGCGACCAGGGCCACGAACACGCCCAGCGCTGCCACCGCCCGCCTCAGCGGCCGGTCGGCGCTGCTGTGCAGCGCCTGAATACGCTTGTCCAAGTCACCCAGGGTCTGGTCGAACCGCAGCTGGAAGACCTCGATCTCCGCCAGGCGCTTCTCTAGGGAATCCTGGGTGGAACGGACCGCGTCGATCGCCTGGGCGACGCCATCCGTGCCGGCCGCGCCGATCGCGTCGACCTTGTCGGCCGTCTCCTTGAGGCTCTGCAGGGCCGCCTGCTGGACCGAATGAAAGCGACGTTGGGCCGCCATCAGCGCTTCCAGGAGGTCTGTCGCGCGCCGCAGGGGCACGGCGGCGACCGCCTCGGCCGCGATCTCCATCTCCGACGGCCGGCTGAGCGGGGTCTCCTTGCCGGTCGAGGGCGACACCGCCACGACGCTCAGGCGGTCCGACACATCCGCATCGTTGTCGGGAAGCGAAAATTCGAAGGCGTGGGCGCCGTCGCCGACGCCGTTCCGCTGCAGATCCGCGCGGGGCCGGTCGGCCACGGTGGTGCCGATCTCGCGCCCGTCCAGAAGGACACGGATCGCCAGGCGGTCGTCCGGGCGAGAGGCGTCCCATGCCCAGCCGAACAGCCGCCTTCCGTCGATCGCATCCATACGGCCCTGGATTTCCGGTCCCCTGTCCTCGGCCGCTGCAGCCGTCATGTCGTTCGCGGCATTCTTGGGGGTCGTGCCTGTCGCCATCCGAGCCTCCGGCGTCACGCGGGAACGGCCAGCGCGGACGGCTCCTCGTCGGCGAGAAGCCGGTCGAAGAGCGCCAGATACCGCTGGGCGGTCAGGGTCAGGGTAGGGACCTCGGGGATGCCGTCGACCAGATACTGCCAGAGCGACGGTTCGGTCATGGCTCGCCACATCACCCGGGCAAGGTCGTTGGCGTCGCCGGGACGGAAATGCAGCCCGTCGATCCCGTCGCGCACCATCTCAGCCATGCCGCCGATGCCGCTGCAGATCACCGGACGCCGGTGCTGGAAGGCTTCCTGGATCACCAGCGGCGCGTTTTCCCACCAGATGGACGGCATGATCACCCAGTCCGCCGGTCCGATCAGCGTCGGGAACTCCTCCCGGCTGTAGGGGCCGTGTTGGGAAACCTGCGGCGCGGCGGCCTCGGCGGCGGCCGCGAACCCGCTGCGGAAGGCATCCGTCTGGAACGGCGTGCCGCCATGGATCTGAAGCGAGAACTCCAGGTCGCCGGCGTCGATCAGCCGCTGGGCGGCGGCGACGGCGACGCTCGCGCCCTTGAAGGGGCTGATATTGCCGAAATAGGCGAAGCTGTCCCGACGGTCGTTATGGGCCAAGCGGCGGTGGGGCGTCGGCTCGACCTCGGGGCGGCCGTTCGGAATGACGTGGATCGCTTCCGCCGGCAGGCCCCACCGGATAAATCGGTCGCGCAGGAAGTGGCTCGGCGCCACGAACGCGTCGACCGCCTGGAAAAGGGCTTTCAGATGCCGTTCGCGCAGGACGAAGCGGTCCGGCGCGACATCTGGGAAGCATCTGCGGCAGCCGTCGAGCGTCGCGCCATGGCACAGCTCGTTGCTCCCCGTCCTGACCATCAGGCCGTCGTTCGGGCAGATCGGATAGTAGTCGTGGAGCGTGAAGACGATCCGGCTCTCGGGTAGCAGGCGGCGGACCAGGTACAGGATCTCCGCGCCCAGGAGGAGGGTATGATGGAAATGGACGACGTCCGGCCGGAACGAGAGAAGCAGGTTCGACAGGTCCGGCACCACGCCGTGCAGGTCGATCTGGCTCATGAAGAACCGGTCGAAGTGACCTGCCCAGAGGACAAGTTCATCGGCCGACCGGCCGACCGTCTGGAAGCTGGTGCCGGGCTTCTGGTCCCGGTGCAGCTGGTTCGTGCAGGCGAGGAACAGGGGTTCGATCCCCGGATCCTGCCTCAGCTCCTGGAACAGCTCATGGGCGAAGATCTCCGTGCCGCCCGGATGGAAGCTCGGATGATTGTGACAGACGACGAGGACGCGCAGCCTGCTCATCACACGGCCTCCATGCGCTCGAAAACGCAGATGTCCTGGTAGTTGTTGGCGGGCTGCCGTCCGCACCAATGGCCGTAGGCCGGCGCGGCGCGGAGGCGGAGCCCGGCCTTGGAGAAGAGATCGATGAGATGGCCTTCCTCGTAGGCGACCGCGGCAAGCGGCACCTCCGGGTGGGCGAAGTAGACGGGGCCTTCGGCCTCGGTGTCGAAGGGAAGTCGGCCGGGCTCGCTCGACAGATGGCGGCGCGCCTCGTCGTTCATGAGGAACAGGCTGACGAAGCACCGGCCGCCCGGGTCCAGCAGCCGTCCGATCTCCCGCGCATAGGCGGCCACGTCGGCCTCCTCCAGATGGGTGATGACCGACGTCATGAAGACGAAGTCGAACGAGCCGTCCTCATAGGGCAGCGTCAGTTCCCCGATGGCGACCGTTCCGTCGGGGTTGTAGAGGGAATTGGCGGCGTCGAGGTGGCGGAACGTGAAGTTCGGGTAGACCGGCGTGATCGTCCGCGAGCACCACTCGATCCCGTCGGCGACGACGTCGATGCCCTCATAGGTGGCCGTCGCCGGGTCCAGGTACTGGGTCAGTGGGACAGCCATTCGGCCGATGCCGCAGCCTATGTCCAGGACCCGGTCCGACGGTTTCAGGCCGCCCAGGCGAACGAAGTGGCACAGGAACTCCACCCCGATCGCCCGGAAGTCGCCGTCGCCGACGAACAGCTTCTCAGGCGGCGGCTCGGGCAGGAATCGGTTGGCCAGAAGGGACTCGGCCAGCCAGTCCAGGCGGGCGTCCGACACGGCCTCGTGCCGGGACTGGCTCATGGGAAGGATTACGGCGGTCATTCTGC
>JAJUFW010000011.1 GCA_029263555.1 Alphaproteobacteria bacterium | reverse complement strand
GTACCTCGTGGACTACGAGGGCATGGTGAACACGATCCTGGCCGGGCAGTTCAAGGTCCACCAGTCGTTCATCCCCGAAGGCGTTCTGGGCGAGATCGACGACGAGCCCTACACCTTCGACGTGGAGAAGGCGAAGCAGCTTCTGGCCGAGGCCGGCTATCCGGATGGCTTCTCGATCACCATGGATGCGCGCAACAACTCGCCGACCATCGACATGGCGCAGGCGATCCAGGGCACCTTCGCCCAGGGCGGCATCAATCTGGAGATCATCCCGGGCGACGGCGGCCAGACCCTGACCAAGTACCGGGCCCGGAACCACGACATCTATATCGGCCAGTGGGGCATGGACTATCAGGACCCCCACACCAACGCCGACACCTTCGCGGCCAATCCGGACAATGCGGACGACGCCGCGGCGAAGCCGCTTGCCTGGCGCAACGCCTGGGACATCCCCGAGATGACCGAGCGGGTCCGGGCCGCGGTCCTGGAGCGTGACGCCGCCAAGCGGGCCCGGCTCTATGAGGAGCTGCAGCGCGAGCATATGGAGATCAGCCCCTTCGTCATCATGTTCCAGGAAATCGAGGTCGTCGCCCGGTCGGCCGACGTCGAAGGCCTGATCTGGGGCCCCAGCTTCGACAGCAACTTCTACTGGAAGGCGACCAAGAACTAGTGCTCAATCTGGGTCGTACATCTTTGGGGAAGGCCGCCGGCCAGCGCCGGCGGCTTCCCCGGCCCGTGCGAAACGCGATTGGCGTGCTCGTCTCGCTCGGGCTGACGTTCCTGGGCCTCCTGATGGTCACCTTCCTGATCGGGCGGGTGGTGCCGATCGATCCGGTCCTGGCAGTGGTGGGCGACCGCGCCTCGCCGGAGGTGTATGAGCGGGTTCGGATCGAACTCGGTCTCGACCGCCCGCTCTACGAGCAGTTCTGGATCTATCTCTCCAATGTGGTGACCGGGGATTTCGGCCAATCGGCCCTGACGTCCCGGCCGGTGCTGGAGGATATTGCCCGGGTCTTTCCGGCCACGCTGGAACTGGCAACGCTCGGAACGCTGATCGGCGTTCTTCTCGGCGTGCCGATGGGCGTCCTTGCGGCCGTACGCCAGGGCCGGTGGCAGGATCAGATGGTCCGGGTGCTCGGCCTCTTCGGCTACTCTCTGCCCATCTTCTGGCTGGGGCTGGTCGGTCTTCTCCTGTTCTATGCCAGGCTCGGCTGGGTGTCGGGTCCGGGGCGGCTCGACGTGTTCTACGAGGGCATGATCCCGACGGTGACCGGGATGATCCTGGTGGACAGCCTGATCGCCGGCGATCTCGACATCTTCCGGAATGCGCTCGGCCACATCGTGCTGCCGGCGTCGCTCTTGGGCTATTTCAGCCTGGCCTATATCAGCCGGATGACGCGCTCCTTCATGCTCGAGCAACTGCGCCAGGAATATGTGACGACCGCCCGGGTCAAGGGCGTCTCGCACGGCCGGGTCATCTGGCGTCACGCGTTCGCCAACATCCGCGTGCCGCTGATCACCGTGATCGCCCTCAGCTATGCCCATCTGCTCGAAGGCTCGGTCCTGACCGAAACGGTCTTCGCCTGGCCGGGGCTGGGCCAGTACCTGACCAATTCCTTGCTGAAGGCGGATATGAACGCCGTGCTCGGGAGCACCGTCGTCGTCGGGGCCGTCTTCATCGGCCTCAACATGCTCTCGGACCTGCTCTACCGCCTGCTCGACCCCCGGGCGAGATGAGGACGCCCACGTCATGACGCAGATCGAAGAAGCTTCCCGCAGCACCGGTCTGAGGGAATGGCTCCTCAGCAACGAGCCGCAATCGGCGCGACAGGCCCGGCTCGGCCGCGCCTATGCGACCTGGAGCGCCTTTCGCGAGAACAGGCTGGCGATGCTGGGTCTTGCGATCGTGCTGCTGCTGGTCGTCGTGGCCTTGTTCGCTCCGTTGATCGCGACCCATTCCCCGAACGTTCAGGCGCTCGGCGACCGGCTGCAGCCGCCGAGCGCCGCCCACTGGCTGGGCACCGACGAATTCGGGCGCGACATCTTCTCGCGCCTCGTCTACGGCTCGCGGATCACGCTCTACATCGTCGTGCTCGTGACCCTGACCGCGGCGCCTATCGGGCTCCTGATCGGTACGGTCGCGGGCTATGCGGGGGGCTGGGGCGACGCCGTGCTCATGCGGGTCACCGACATCTTCCTCGCCTTCCCGAAGCTTATCCTGGCGCTCGCCTTCGTGTCGGCGCTGGGACCGGGGATCGAGAACGCGATCCTGGCGATCGCCATCACCTCCTGGCCGCCCTATGCCCGCATCGCCCGGGCGGAGACGCTGACGATCCGCAACAGCGACTTCATCGCCGCGGTGAAGCTGCAGGGAGCGTCCGCGGCGCGGATCATCACCCGTCACGTGATGCCGCTCTGCCTGTCCTCGCTGATCGTCCGCGTGACCCTGGACATGGCCGGGATCATCCTGACCGCCGCGGGGCTCGGCTTCCTCGGGCTCGGTGCCCAGCCGCCCCTGCCCGAATGGGGCGCCATGATTTCCGCCGGGCGCCGGTTCATCCTGGACCAGTGGTGGGTTGCGACCATTCCCGGCATCGCGATCTTCGTCGTCAGTCTGGGCTTCAACCTGCTGGGCGACGGGCTTCGCGACGTCCTCGACCCGAAGCACCGTTCATGACGACAGATCCGCTTCTCAGCGTGGAGGATCTCCACGTCCGCTTCCATACCCGTGCCGGCCTCGTTGAGGCGGTTCGCGGCATCTCCTTCGAGGTCGGCCGCGAGAAGCTGGGCATCGTCGGCGAATCCGGGTCCGGAAAGTCGATGACCGGGCGCGCGATCCTGGGCCTCGTCCCCTATCCGGGCGAGGTGAAGGCCAGGCGCATCGTCTTCGACGGCGTCGACCTGCAGACCCTGTCCGAACGCCAGCTCCGCGAGATCCGGGGCAAGCGCATCTCGATGGTGATGCAGGACCCCAAGTTCTCGCTTAATCCCGTCATGACGGTGGGCGAGCAGGTCGCCGAGGCCTACCGGATCCACAGCCGGGTTTCCGCCTCGGTCGCGCGCGAGAAGGCGCTGGAGATGCTGGCGGCGGTCCGTATCCGCAATCCCGAGCGGGTATACGACCTCTACCCGCACGAGGTCTCGGGCGGCATGGGGCAGCGGGTGATGATCGCCATGATGCTGATCCCCAGCCCCGACCTGCTCATCGCCGACGAACCGACCTCCGCCCTGGACGTGACGGTCCAGATGCAGGTCCTGGCGATCATCGACGATCTGGTGACGAGGCGCGGCATGGGGCTGATCTTCGTCAGCCATGACCTGAATCTCGTGGCCAGCTTCTGCGACCGGGTTGCCATCATGTATGCCGGCCGCATCGTCGAGACCTGCCGGGCGTCGGAGCTGAAGAACGCACAGCATCCCTATACCCGCGGCCTGCTGGCCAGCGCGCCGCGCATCGACGACGACCGGGAGGCGCTGCCGACCCTTCCGCGCGATCCCGCCTGGGCAGAGGGCTGACCGATGGACGCGATGATCAGGGTCAAGGGCCTGAACGTCTCCTTCGGCGAGGGCGGGGAGGCGCTCCGGGCGGTCGACGGCGTTTCCTTCCAGGTCGCGGCGGGCGAGAGCTTCGGTCTCGTCGGGGAATCCGGGTCGGGCAAGTCGACGGTCCTGCGGGCGCTTTCGGGCCTCAATCCGAACTGGACGGGCGAGGTCGAGATCGGCGGGGAGGCGCAGGGCGGGCGCCGGGACAAGAGCTTCTACAAGACCTGCCAGATGGTCTTCCAGGATCCCTACGGCTCGCTTCATCCGCGGCGTACCGTGGATTCGATCCTGCGCGAACCGCTGGCCATCCACCGTCTGCCCGACGCGGACCGGCGCGTGACGGAGGTTCTCGACGCCGTCGGGCTCGGGC
Source organism: Alphaproteobacteria bacterium (assembly GCA_029263555.1). Lineage (GTDB taxonomy): Bacteria > Pseudomonadota > Alphaproteobacteria > DSM-16000 > Inquilinaceae > JAJUFW01. The sequence continues at coordinate 11,397 of JAJUFW010000011.1, read as the reverse complement.
CGCGCTTCCGCTACCGCTATCCCCACCAACTCTCGGGAGGGCAGCGGCAGCGGGTCGCCATCGCCCGGGCCCTGATCCTGCAGCCAAAGATCCTGCTTCTCGACGAACCGACGAGCGCGCTCGACGTCTCGGTCCAGGCTGAGATCCTGAACCTGCTGAAACGGCTGAGGGCGGAGCGGGGCCTGACCTATGTCCTGGTCACCCACAACCTCGCCGTGGTCGCCTGGATGTGCGAGCGGATTGCAGTGATGAACCGCGGCCGGATCGTCGAGGAGCTGACGGCCGAGCGGCTCCGCCGGGCGGAACCGGAGCATCCCTATACCCGCCAGCTCCTGGCGGCGTCCATCGGCTATGACCGGCAGGCGGTCGAGACCTTCCAGGATTACTGAGGGGGAAGGGGCCGCTGCCGGTACCGGCGGTCCCGTCGGGCTTACGCCGACAGGGCGTCCACGATCAGCTTGCCGGCCATGAGCAGGAGCAGGGCCAGGATCGTGCGGTCGAAATTCTTCCGGCTCATGAGGCGCAACAGGCGGGTGCCCAAGGGCATGAGCGTGACGACCGGAATTAGCGCGAACAGCCCCTCGACGAAACGTTCCCAGGTCAGGACGCCGGCGATGGTCAGCGCCGGAAGCTGGGTTACGGCAAACAGCAGGAAGATGGCGGAAACGGCGACCACGTGGGTCTCGCGCTCGAGATGCATCGCGTGGACATAGGTCGCCGCGATCGGAGCCGAAATCCCGGTCGCCCCCTGAAGCGTGCCGGCGACGAGGCCGACCGCCGGCGCAAGGCCCCGGCCGGCAGCCTCTCCCAGATGCATGTCCGGCTTGGCGATCCGGAGGCCGAAATAGGCCAGGATCAGCAGGCCAAGAGCAAGCGAGAGGCTTCTTTCCGGAACGGCGGTCAGAAGCCAGGTCCCCGTCATGATGCCGAGCCCGCCCGTCACGATGAAGCCGCGCAGGAAGGAGATGCCGCGGATATGCGCCCGGTAGCGCCAGATCTGCCAGATATTGGTGACCAGGATCGGTACCGTCATGATGGCAAGCGCGTGGGGCACGCCGAAGCTTGCGGCAAGGGCCGGTACGGCGATCAGCGGGAGGCCCATGCCCGTTGCGCCTTTCACGATGGCGCCGGCGCCGAGGGCAACCGCGATCAGGACGAGCGATTCTGGGCTCATCTTGTCCTTCAGGGAGATCCGGCAGACCTGCCGGAACGACAGCTCCTTTCTACGAACGCCGATAGGGAAAGTAAATGATCTCCCGGCCGGGCGGGACTTCCGGGGGATCGAAGGGCGGGCGTCGTCACGCCGATCGGAAGGCGAAATCGGCGCGGAGCGGCTGCCAGGCCCGGACTTCCCTCGGTTCGCGAAGAAGGTCGGGCAGGCGCGACCAGTACTCCTGCCGGTAGGGGCGATGCATCTGAACCTGCATGAGGTCGTCGAGGTCGGCCCAGGTTTCGTAGAGCATGAACCGGCAGGGATCCTGCGGATCCCGGTGCAGAACGGCGTTGATGAAGGTCGCCTCCTGCCGCATGGCGTCGAGGACAGGCATCAGAAGGGCAAGGAACTCCTCCTCCCGCCCGGCCTTGACATGCAGCACGACGACACAGGCAATCGCCTTGTCTCGAGGGGGCAGGGTCGTCTCCGTCATCCAAGGTCTCCTCAGTCCGGTCGCCCGGCCGATCGGGCAGGAGGACCATGGCCGAGGCGACCGGCGGCGTCGATTACGCCCGAGGTAATCGGGAAGATCGGCCGGCACGGAAGAACGCCGACGAGGCCGGCGACTAAAGCGTCAGGAGTTCCGCCGACAGGCTTCGTTCGGCCAGGTCCCGCGCCACCTCGTCCCTCTGGATCGGGTTCATGACGATGACCACGTCCGGCCGGTAGTTTTCCATGAAGCCCGGAGAAACGACGCGCTGTCCGGTGGCCGGCAGATACCGGTCCTGGCGATCGGGGTCGATGTCGACGACATACTGGATCTCGTCGCGGATCCGCAGGGTGGCAAGGAAGGTCGCGGCCCTGGAGCCGGATCCCCAGAGTACGATCCTCATCCCATCGGACCGCTTCCGGGCGATCAGGTCGGCCCAGCGCCGGCGGGACGCGCCGGAGGCCGATGCGAAGCCGCCGATGCGGGCGGAGTCGGTCCCGCGGCCGCCGGTTCCGGAAACGGGGGCGGCCCCGGCGGCAACCCGTTCCTCGGCCGGATGCGCTTCGATCATCAGGCACTGGTCGCCGTAATCCGTCCAGATCCGGTCGACGGCGAAGCCGGAGCGGGCGAAGAGGGATCTGAGCGCAGTGGCGGTGAAATAGGAGCAATGCTCGTAGCAGAGGTCCCAGAAGGCGCCCCCGTCGAGGATCCGGGCGGCGTTCGGGGTCTGGAAGAACACCGAGGCATCGTGCCGGGCGCCCAGCCTCTCGCGCAGCATGCGCACGAAGTTGCCGACATTGACTACCTGCCCCAGCGTCATCCTGCAGCACACGAAATCGGCTTCCGGCATCGTGGTCTGCCGGGCGAAGAAGTCGCGCACAACCGTGATCCGCTCGGGATGGTCCGCCTCGAGGCGTTCGGGCTCGAAAGCGGGATCGTAGCCGATCCCTTCATTTCCTCCCAGATCGCAGAGCTGGGCCAGGAACTCCCCGTTTCCGCAGCCGATTTCCAGAACCCGCTTTCCGTGGAGGCCGTGTCGCTGGATCAGCTCCTCGGCCAGCCGCCGGCTGAAGACGCCGAAGGCCTTGGAATGGGCCCGGGCTTGCTCCCAACGGCCGGAATAGAAAGCGCGGTCGGGCGCGAAGGCGGCGTTGAAGAGGAAACCGCATTGCGGGCAATGGGCCAGCACGACGTCGCCCGTCGGGAAACGGAGCGCCTCTTCCCGGCTGTCGAGCAGGAGGCGGCTGTTGGTCGGAACCTGTCTTGCTTCGTAGAAGGCGCTGCAGTTGCCCGCCCCGCAGCCGGGGCATGGGGGCAGGGGCTGCCCCGGGGCGGGAGCCGTTTCGATCGAAAGAGAAGCAACCGATAGGTCGGACACGGGAAGACGCGCCTCCGGACAGGGAGAGGGACGAACGGCCGGCAACCCGGATGACGGGATGCGACCGAAATCGACGCTCGGTCCTGTCCGCTGTTCCAGGCCGGTGTCTGCCCGGACCGGATCGGAGAACGAAGACGGTTGTGAGATCGGTGATGCGGAGACGGGCCGGTCCGTGCCACAATCGGCGCAGGGCTTATCCGGACGGGTTCATGGGACATAAGATCGGACAGGGAGCGGGATTACGGCGCCCCCTAGGGGGACGTCTGCGCGCGGCACCCCGCCATCCCGGACACCGCCTCCCCGACGGCCGGGGACGCCCATGCCGGTAAGGCGACCGTCGCCGGGCCGCTTCCGGCGATCCCTCCCGACCGGACCCGTTGCCGCCCCGTCGGTGTTCGAACTCCGTATTTCCGGCACCGCCGGCGTCCCGTTCCAGGGGCGCTGCTTCTGGCCCAACGGGGCGGCGGGTGGCGAGATGGAGCTGCAGGGGACGATTCCAGGAAGCTTCAGCGTCGAGGCATTCGCCATCGCCTGCACGGTGGATCGGGCGGATCCGGCGGCCGAACTGGTGGTCGAAGTCTGGAAGGACGGCCGGCTTCTGAGCAGGTCGCGGTCGCTGACCGGCGGCGGTCCGGTCCGGCTTTCCGTGCGCTAGGCCGGCCGGGCCGGGACGGTCCGGCCGGGCGCGGACCGGTGACGGCGATCGCATGGGACGCGCGGCAACGAGAAGGAACCGGGTCGAAGCGCTCTCCTGGAGCCACGGCCTTGCCCCGGGAGGCCCGCCCACCATCGGCCGGGAGAGGTCGGAGAAAGCTGGAACTCTCCTGCCGCGTCGGGCCGGAACCAGCCGTCGATGTCTTCGTTCTGTGGCCCGAAATGCCGATTCGGATGCGACTCCCGCTCCACCGTCCGGGTCATCAACAAGTCGGATTCGTGCAGGAATGTCATAAAAAGTTGCCGTAGTAAGGTTAATATATTATTACTTTGGAGATGTTTCGGTGCGTCGGGGGAGGGCTGAGCGCAATGTCGGAAGACAGTTCCAGACCGATGGCTCTGATTGTTGGTGGTGATACTCTCTTGCGGGAAGGTATCGGCGCGCTTCTGTCGCCCGCCTTCCGGACAAACCTGGTTCCCGATGTCGTGGGTGCCGGCTTTACCCGGGCGCTCGAACAGCTCCGGCCGAACCTGGTCATGTTCCTGAACTGGCCGTCCCAACCCCATGTGTTCCTGGCGGCGTTCAAGAAGCTCAAGGCGGCCCATCCGGGCGTCCGGACGATCATCCTTTCGGACGAAGCCGACCATGAAATCCTGTCCGATGCGCTTGCGGCGGGCGTGGACGGCTTCCTGACCCGGGACATCACCGCCGAATCCCTTCGCCATTCCCTCCAACTGGTCATGCTGGGAGAGAGGGCCTATTCGGCCCGGGTCGTCGATCAGCTGTTGCGCGGACGGCGGACGGCGCCGGTCGAGGTAAAGACTGGAACCGGCGCTACGCTGACGAACCGCCAGCGCGACATATTGCGCTGCCTTGCCGAAGGCCGGTCCAACAAGGACATCGCCCGCCGCCTGGGGACCAGCGAGGCGACCGTCAAGGTGCAGGTCCGCTCGCTCCTGCGACGGATCGGCGTGGAGAACCGGACTCAGGCCGCCATCTGGGCGATCGATGCCGGCATAAACGAGACGTCACGGACCGTTTCCCAGCTTCGCAGCGTAAGCTGATCCGGCCGAGGCGCCGGAATACCGGTTTTCCCGGACGCCTGCCCTGACCGTTCCGACGAGGTGGTTTTCGGACGGTCTTTTTCGGAAAGCAATGGTCACCCGTTCCCATCGCCATCAGGTGCCGTCGGCGCTCGACGCAACCCGCGTTCGGCGCGGCGAAAGTGCCTCGTCCCCGACGACCGGTCCGTTCGACGCCCACCCATGACGGCTGTCCTTCGTGGACCGGTACGGCCGCGTCGGTCAGGATGCGGCTGGTCCGGCTCCATTGCTGCTGGACCGTCGGCGCAAAGAACGTTACGTTATATAGTAACGTTCAAATCAAGCTCGGGATTTCCCATGGATCTTCGATGGTTCGGGAAGATGGTCTCCGCCTTCTCCCTCCTGTCCGCACTCATGCTCGGGGGCGCCCCGGCCCAGGCACGGGAAGGCGGCGTGATAGTCAGCGTCAAGCCCGTCCATTCCCTTGTCGCTGGCGTGATGAACGGCGTCGGGGAACCGGGGCTGCTCGTTCGCGGCGGGGAGTCTCCGCACACCTACAGTCTCAGGCCTTCGGACGCCCGGATGCTGGATGACGCCCGGATCGTCTTCTGGATCGGCGGCGTTTTCGAAACCTTCCTGGCCCGGCCGCTGGACTCTCTGGCCGGGGACGCCCGGATCGTGACCCTTTCCGAGGTTCCGGGCATGACGCTGCTGCCGGTGCGCGAGGGCGGGGCCTGGGAAGGTCATGTCCATGGCGGGGGCGGGCACGACCATGCCGGTGACGCCCATGGCCACGTGGCCGACGGCGGCCACGAGCATCCGGACGAGGGACACGGGCACGAGGATGAGCACGCCTCGATCGACGGCCATCTCTGGCTCGACCCGGCCAATGCGCGGCGCATCGTCGAAACGGTGGCCGACGCGCTGGGAGAGGTCGATCCCGCGAACGCGGCGGCCTACCGCAGCAATGCCGCTGCCATGATTGCGGAGATCGAAGCCCTGGAACGGGAACTGGACCAGCGGCTCGGGACCGTACGGGACCGCCCCTATGTCGTCTTCCACGACGCCTACCGGTATTTCGAGGAAGCGTTCGGCCTCAATGCCGTAGGCTCGATCACCATCAGTCCCGATATCCAATCCGGCGCCCGGCGCCTCGCCGAAATCCGACAAAGGATCGTCGACTCCGGGGCGTCGTGCGTCTTCAGCGAACCGCTCATCGAGGCGCGGCTTATCGACACGGTGACGGAGGGGCTGGATGTGGGGCGCGGCGAGCTCGACCCGGAGGGGACGTCCCTGCCGCCGGGCAGGGATCTCTATCCGACCCTGATGCGCGCCCTTGCCGAGGAGCTCGTGGCGTGTCTCGGCCGCGGCTGAGCCGGGATCGTCGCTGATCTCCTGGGGAATTACGGATTGGCCAAAAGCGGGGCGGATGGTAGCGTTACGGCGCTGGCAGTATAGTCTCAGTCGGGTTTCGTACGGAGTTGATCGGCATGTCATCGACCTCCGAAACGATAGCGACCCTGCTCCCCTACCTGCGGCGCTATGCAAGGGCGCTTATGGGGACCCAGGACGAGGGAGACCGTTCCGTCGCCCTGTGCCTGCAGACCTTGCTGTCGGAGCCGGCCAGGATCGGCGCCGCCGAAGGAGATGCCCGTCTCGTTCTTTTTGCCGAGTTCCATCGCGTCTGGCGGGAGATGGACGGCCGCCTCGGGGCAGATGCGCCGATGCAGGACGACGGCGTCCGGCTTCAGCTGCCCATCTGCGTTTCCGCGCTGCCGGCACAGGAGCGGCAGGTGTTGCTCCTGGCCTCGCTCGAAGGATTCTCGATCGAGGAGATCTCCCTCATTCTCGATATGCCGGCGGACGAGGTGCTGCGGCTGCTGAACCAGGCCAGGGAACATGTCTGGCGGCAGGCGGCGGCAGAGATCCTGATCATAGAGGACGACCCGATCATCGCCATGAATAACGCTCAGATCGTCGAGGATCTGGGGCACAAGGTGGTCGGCGTCGCCTCGCGCAAGGACCAGGCGGTGGAATTGGCCGCCAGCGTGTCGCCGACGCTGGTGCTGGCCGACATCAAGCTCGAACGCGGCGACAACGGCGTTGCCGCGGTCAGGGAAATACTGGAGCGCATCGCGGTGCCGGTCATCTTCGTCACGGGCCATCCCGAGATGCTGCTGACCGGGGAGGCGATCGAGCCCGCCTTCGTGATCACGAAGCCGTTCGATCCCGACACGCTGAAGACGGCGATCGGACACGTGCTCAGCCTGCACGGGCCGCGCCAATTGGCCGCGGCATCCGTCTGAGCCGCAATCAAGCTGCAGTAATAAGAGGGTGCCGGCCGGCTTGCCGGGAGGGGCGGCGGGAGCCGATGTTGCGGCTCCCGGGTCGAAGGATTATATGCCTTGGCCATCGGACGAATAACATGGAGTCAATGATGTCCCGCGATGATCTAGTGACCGCCGGCGCTTTCGCTTTGTACAAGTTCGAGCTTTGCTATCGGGTTGCGGAATTCAGCAAGGATGCCGATGCGGAGGCGCGGATTGCGCGGGATTTCGAGCAGTACCGTTCGAAATACGTCCGTAAGTTCAACGACATCTTTCAGAGTCTCGAAGAGCAGGGTCTGACCGTCGCGTTCAAGGGAACCTGAGGCGGCTCCCGCGCCAGTTTCCGATCGTCGGCGGAGCGATGGCCCGATCCGGCTAGGCCACGGCGCCGCCCTCGGTTATGCTCCCGTCTCCTGGGTTGATGAACTGCGTTACGACGATCGCAAGCGAGGACTCTATGAACACTCTCGAGCAGCGGTGCATCGACGCCGGCATGAAAATGACGGAGCAACGTCGCATCATCCTCCACGTGCTCAATGAATCGGAGGATCATCCTTCGGTCGAGACCGTTTACCAGCGTGCGAAGGAACGCGACGCATCGATCAGCATCGCCACGGTTTACCGGACCCTTCACCTCCTCGACGAGATGAACCTGGTTCAACGCCATGACTTCAACGAGAGCTACTCCCGCTTCGAAGTCAACATGGAGCACCATCATCACCTGATCGACCTGGAATCGGGCGAGGGGATCGAGTTCCAGAACCAGGAGCTCGAGGAGCTGAAGGAAAAGATCGCACGAGACCTGGGCTTCGAACTGGTCGACCACAGGCTGGAACTTTATGGCCGGAAAAGGAAATAGGGCGACGTTCTCGCGCCGCGTCGACACGAAGCGCGAGCAATGCGGCCCCGATACGCCTCTTGACCAGTGCCGGTGCCGCGCTGCGGTCACCCGTGCTTATCAGAGTATGCAGGTGAGCGGTGTGCCCGACTCCATCGCCCTGGAGGCGGCGGTGCGGGTTTACCGCTATCACCATCCGGAGGCATCGCCGGATTCGGCCCAGCACACGGTCGAAACCTGGGTTCTCCGAGGGACCATCCACTGACACCGAGGGGCGGCGGCTTGCCTGCCGCGCCGGCCCGTTCCCGCCGGCGGCGATAGCGGCTGCTTGGCCGGCCTGAGGCTCAGCCCTCGGGCGCCAGCGTCACCCGCAGACCGTTCAGCTCCGGCGTGAAGATGATCTGGCAGGAAAGCCGTGAATTGTCCTCGACAAGGAACGCCTCGTCGAGCATGTCGATCTCTTCGTCCCGCGGCTCGTGCAGCTTCTTGAGCCAGGCTTCGTCGACATAGACATGGCAGGTGGCGCAGGCGCAGGCCCCGCCGCACTCTGCCTTGATGGGAAGGCCGTGGTCGCGGATGATCTCCATCACGCGCCAGCCCTCGATCGCGTCGAGGACGTGCTCCACGCCCTCGCGATCGGTGACGGTAATCTTGTAGTCGTCCGACATCCGGTGGAAACCTTGAATTCGCGGGCGCCCGGTTCCGCGGCGGGCCGGCCTCAGGCCACGCCCAGCTTCTTCTGCAGGCTGGTCGAGGAGGTCGTGTACTGGAAGCGCAGCTTCTCCCCGGGCTTGACGTAGCGGAAGGCCTGCTGCGCCATCAGCGCCGCTTCGTGGAAGCCCGACAGGATCAGCTTCAGCTTGCCGGGATACCAGTTGATGTCGCCGATTGCGAAGATGCCGGGTTCGGAGGTCTCGAACTTCTCGGTATCGACCGGGATCAGGTTCTCGTGCAGGTTCAGGCCCCAGTTCGCGACCGGCCCCAGCTTCATGGTCAGCCCGTAGAACGCCAGCAGCGTGTCGCAGGCGAGGTCGTAGGTGCCGTCCGGACCCTTGAGCGTGACCGCCTCCAATTGCCCGTCCTGCCCTTTGAGGCCCGCGATCTGGGCGATGTGCAGGTCGAGCTTCCCGTCCGCCACCAGGGCGCGCATCTTGTTGACGCTGTCGGGCGCGGCCCGGAACTCGTCCCGTCGGTGGACAAGGGCGATCCTATCGGCGAGCGGTTCCAGATTGAGCGTCCAGTCGAGCGCGCTGTCGCCGCCCCCGGCGATGACGATGTTCCGGCCCCGGAACTGCTCCATCTTGCGGACGGCGTAGAAGACCGACTTGCCCTCGTATTCCTCGATCCCCGGAATGGGCGGCTTCTTCGGAACGAAGCTGCCGCCGCCGGCGGCGATGACCACGACCGGCGCTTCCAGGACCGTCCCGATATCGGTCTCCAGGCGCCACTTGCCGTCCGGCGTCCGCTCCAGCTTTTCGGCCATCTGGTTCAGATGGAACTGCGGGGCGAAGGGCCGGCACTGCTCGAGAAGCCGGTCGGTCAGCTCCTGGCCGGTCACCACCGGAAGCCCGGGAATGTCGTAGATCGGCTTTTCGGGATACAGCTCCGCGCATTGGCCACCCGGCTTGTCCAGGATGTCGACCAGGTGGCACTTCATGTCGAGAAGGCCGAGTTCGAAGACCGCGAACAGGCCGACGGGCCCGGCGCCGATAATGATCACGTCCGTTGAGACCGCGGTCATGACGTCTTTGGGCATGCAATCCATCATCTCAATGCGCCTCCCGCGCCGCAGCCGGACGCGGAAAACAGGCCGGTTTCAACTGCAAACGGTCCTCGGGCGAATGGCTTTCGGCACGGAACCCACCCCCATATAGGACGCCTTGCCGCCGAACACAAAGCGCGTTGGTGCAGGGCTGATCCTCAGGCGACCGGAGCGGGGTGCCGGGATCAGCAGTCGACCAGGTTTACGGGAACCTCGATGACGTTGACCGCCAGGCCGCCGCGCGCGGTCTCCTTGTACTTCGTCTTCATGTCGGCCCCGGTCTGACGCATGGTCCTGATGACGCGGTCCAGCGACACGAAATGCTTGCCGTCTCCGCGCAGCGCCATGCGCGCGGCGTTGATCGCCTTAACGGCGCCCATGGCGTTGCGTTCGATGCAGGGCACCTGGACCAGCCCCCCTACCGGATCGCAGGTCAGGCCAAGATTGTGTTCCATCGCGATCTCGGCAGCATTCTCGACCTGCTGCGGCGTGCCGCCCAAAACCTCGGCGAGCGCGCCCGCGGCCATGGAGCAGGACGAGCCGACCTCGCCCTGGCAGCCGACTTCGGCCCCGGAAATCGAGGCGTTCTCCTTGTAAAGGATGCCGATCGCGGCGGCGGTCAGCAGGAAGCGCACGATCCGGTCGTCGTCCGCGCCCGGGCAGAACCGGGCATAATAGTGCAGGACGGCCGGGACGATGCCGGCGGCGCCGTTGGTCGGCGCGGTGACGACGCGGCCGCCGGCGGCATTCTCCTCGTTGACCGCCAGCGCGTAGAGATTGACCCAGTCCATGACGTTCAGGGGATCGCGCAGCGCCTGTTCCCCGGCGGTGCTGAGCTGGCGGTAGAGCTCCGCCGCGCGGCGCCGGACCTTCAGCCCGCCGGGCAGCGTTCCTTCGCGACTGCAGCCCCGGCGGACGCAATCCTGCATCACCTGCCAGATCTCCAGCATGCGCTCCCGGATCTCGGCCGGTTCGCGCCATGCCTGCTCGTTCGCCAGCATGACGTCGCTGATGGCAAGGCCGTGGGCGTCGCAATGGGCTAGCAGCTCCGCCGCGGTCCGAAACGGGTAGGGAAGCGGGGTATCGTCCGGCCTGATCCGGTCCGCCCCGGTCGCGCTTTCGTCGACCACGAAGCCGCCGCCGACCGAATAATAGATCCGGGCCCGAAGCTCGCTGCCGTCAGCGGCCAGGGCCGCGAAGCGCATTACGTTCGGATGGAAGGGCAGCACCCGGCGGCGATGCATGATCAGGTGCTCCTTCTCGGCGAAGGGGATCTCCCGCCGTCCCAGGAGGCGCAGCCGGCCGCATTCCCTGATCCGCTGCATCCGCTCCGGGACGCTGTCGGTGTCGACCGTTTCCGGCATCTCGCCTTCCAGGCCCAGCATCACGGCCTTGTGGCTGCCATGACCGTGCCCCGTCGCCCCCAGGGAGCCGAACAGCTCGGCCCGGATGCATGCGACCTGGTCCAGGAGCCCGTCCTGATCCAGCGCGGTCGCGAACTGAAGGGCGGCGCGCATCGGGCCGACGGTATGGGAGCTGGACGGACCGATTCCGATTTTGAACAGGTCGAAAGCGCTGATGGCCATCGGAGGCACTCCTCGGCGGATCGCGGGCGCGGCGAATTCTGGGCCCTGTCGGGTCACATCGCTGCCGCGGCGAAGACGTTCCGTTTACCAGATGCGACATGCCGGCGAAACGGGCGGGGGACCGGGGACGCCGGCGACCGCTCCAGGGGCCCGCCCGATGCGACG
>JAJUFW010000193.1 GCA_029263555.1 Alphaproteobacteria bacterium | reverse complement strand
GTCCGGCGGAATGGCCACCACCGTGACGTCGTTCGTGGAGGCAAGATCGCGGATCGAGGCGACGCCCAGACCGGCCGACTGTAGCGTGGCGTCGAGCTGCCGGTTCTTCATGAGTTCGACCGATTCGCCGAACGGCAGGTATTCGACCTTGCCGAGGTCTTCATAGGTGAGTCCGGCCGCCTGGAAGACCGCCCGGGCATTGAGTTCGGTGCCGGAGCGGGGAGCGCCAACAGAAACCCCCTTGCCAGCCAGGTCCGCGAGCGTCTTCACGCCGCTGCTGGCGGTCGCGACCACCTGGATGTAGTTCGGGTAGATCGCGGCGACGCCGCGCAGCTTGTCGAGCGGCTGCGGGAAACCGGCCTCTTCGTTGCCCTCCCAGGCAAGGGCTACGGAGTCGCCGAGCGAGAAGGCGATCTCGCCCCTGCCCTGCTGCAGCAGGTTCAGGTTCTCGACCGAAGCCTTGGTCGCCTGTACCGACGGCCGGGCGTCCGGGATGTTCTCGGCATAGATCTCGGAAAGAGCGACAGCCAGGGGATAATAGACGCCGCTGGTTCCACCGGCCAGGACGTTGATGAACTGCTCCGCCTTGGCAGACATTGCCCACCCGGAAAGAGCTGCCGCGGCCGCAACGGCAATGGAGAGCTTCTTCATTTTACTGGTTACCTCCCGCTGATGTTCTAGTGTTTGCCGCAGACACTACAGCAAGCCCTCACCTGCGCCAATCCACAATGCTGCCGACGGGCGCGCCACTTCAGAACCGGTAGCGGAGCCCGAGGGCCAGAAGGTCGATGGAACTGTCATAGTCGACCCGGGTACGGATCCGCGGATCGCTTATCGCAAGCTGGTCGACCTCGGCGCTTCTCACGAAGATATGGCCATAGGCGGCATCGACCCAGAGCCGGTCGCTCAGCTGGTAGCTCGCCCCGACGGTCAGCCAATAGCGGTCCTCGTCCGGCACGCGGGTGTCCCGGAAGGCGTCCCGGACGGGCGTCTGGTCGTACTGGAAGCCGCCGCGGAAAGTCCAGCGTTCGTTCAGCCTGTACTCGGCCCCGAGCGCGAAGCCGAAGCTGTTCCTGTAGTCCTGTTCGTCGAGGATCTCCGTCGCGCCGATCAGCGGCTGGTCCAGACGGACCCGGATCTCCTCGAAATTGCTCCAGCGGTACCAGTTGATCGATCCGGCAAGGGTGAGCCGCTCGTTCACGTCATGGGCAACCGCCAGGGAGGCGATGTCCGGGAGGTCCAGATCCGCCGATCCGGCAGTCGCCACGGATACGCCCGGAAAACGCAGCTCGGCATCGCCCTTCAGCTCGTGCTCCACGGCGGAGCGGTAATGCAGGCCGATCCGGGTATCGTCGCGCGGCGTCACCAGGATCCCGATATTGAAGCCCACGCTCCAGTCGTCGCCCTCGATCTTCAGATTGCCGTCCGCGGCGGGGCTGAACGGCCCCAGCGCCAGCGGGTTGGGGATCGCCGTACGCAGTTCCGCGTCGGCGTACTGGATGTCGATGCCGCCCCCGATCGAAAGCCAGGGGGTCACGCGGTACGCAACGCTCGGCTGGATGTTGTAGGTCGTAAGCTCGCTCCTGGTCGAATCGTATCGCCCCGTCCAATCGTCGTCATACTCGGTTTGGAGCCCGAACGGGGCCGTGACCGCAAGACCGATCCACAGCCGGTTGTCGAGGAACGGGTAGGCCGCCTGGAAGGCCGGGACCACCACCGGGTCGTAAGGATTGTCGCCGTCCGACCCGGGGAAGGGAACCCCGGCGAAGCTGGACCCGGCGTCGTCCGGATCCGACCGGGGCACGACCAGGCTTCCGCCCAGACTGACCTCGGCCGAGGGAAGCCGCGTGATCGCCGCCGGATTGAAGCTGAGGGCGGTGACGTCGGTTCCCATCGCGGCCTGGCCGGCGAAGGCCCGCCCCAGGCCGGTTACGCTCTGCTCCTGCAGGTAGAAACTGGAAGCGTCGGCCGCGGACGCCGCAAGAAAGGAGATGCCGCCGGCCGCAATCGCATATCTGGTCTTGCTGGACATTCGTGACCTCCCCGAACCGCTGCGCATGGGACAGCCGTTTCGTTGACGCCGGTCCGAACCGCCCCGGCTCGGAGGCGAATGTCTCTAGGCTACCGTTTACGTAAACGTCATCAATCGGAATCTGAGGAACACTGACCCTTTTCCGGCCATGTCAGGATCCGGCGTCGGGATAGCAGATCGCAATCACCTCCAGGCTTTCCCGGGCGCCCGGCGTCCGCAGCTCGACCACGTCTCCGACCTCGGCCTTCAGGAGCGCGCGGGCGACGGGGGAGATCCAGCTGATCCGGCCGCGGTCCAGATCCGCCTCGTCGATGCCGACGATGGTCACCGTATGCTCCTCGCCGCGGGAATTCTCGTAGGTCACGGTCGCGCCGAAGAACACGCGGTCGCGGTTCGTCTGCCTGGCCGGATCGACGATTTCCGCCGCGTCCAGGCGCTTGCGCAGGAACCGGATCCGGCGGTCGATCTCGCGCAGGCGCTTCTTGCCGTATATGTAGTCGCCGTTCTCGGACCGGTCGCCATTGCCCGCGGCCCAGGCGACGGTCTCGACGACGGCCGGCCGTTCCACGGTCCATAGGCGGCGAAGCTCTTCCGTCAGCCGGCGGTGCCCCTCGGGGGTCATGTAGTTCTTCGCCCCGGCCGGGACGCGCGGCGCTTCCGGGAAATCGTCGTCATCGTCGTCATGCGTCTGCGGAGGTGCGGAATCCATGGATCGTCCCCATCGATCTTCGGCATCGACGCTGTGGTATGGGATGGGCCTGGCGCCGTCAATGTCGCCCTCCCGTCCCGATGCCGGCCGCGATCTCCGCCGCGACCTCCTCGATCGCGGTCGGGGTGACCCCGAGTTCGGCCAGCCCCGGGTGCCGTCCGCTCAGGACATTGTCGTGCCGCATCAGCGCGACTTGGTCGCGGGTCAAGGGAGGCTGCGGCAGGATTTCGCCGATGCGGGCCACTCCCTGCCAGAAGCCGAAGGGCAGAGGAAGGAGCCGGGGCCGGACCCGGATCCGCTCGGCGACGCTCCGGACCAGGTCCTCGTAGCTGTAGATGCGCGGGCCGCCGAACTCCCAGAGCCTGCCTGCGGGCCCGGAGACGGGCGGGGGCGGATCCCCAGACACCAGTCGCGCGACCGCCTCGGCGACGTTCTCGACATGGACCGGCTGCAGGAGGGTGCGGCCGGCGCCGAACAGGGGATAGGCCGGAAGGCGCCGGAGCAGGCCGACCATCGTCGTCAGGAACGCGTCGTCGGGGCCGACCATGACCGTCGGCCGCACCAGGATCATGTCGGGATCGGCTTCCCGGATGGCCGCCTCACCGTGCCCGCGGGCGGCGACATAGGACGAGGGCGAGCCCGGATCGGAGCCGACGCCCGATATATGCACCGCGCGCTTGACCGCGGCCTCGCGGGCAAGGCGCGCAACGCGGCGGGCGGCATCGACATGGATCGCGCCGAAGGTCAGCCCGCCCCGCTCGACATAGAGACTGACCGCATTGACCGCCGCCGACGCCCCGGCCAAGACGCCGGCAACGGATACCTCGTCCGCGATGTCGACGCGAACCGCCTGCACCCGGGGTTCCGTCGGCGGGAAAAGCGCCGCCGCACGCTCCGGGTGACGGGACGCCGCAACGACGCCGAGGCCCCGGCGGGCAAGATGCCGGACGATCCGCCGCCCGAGGAAGCCCGTTCCTCCGAAGACGACGACCGGGCCCGCGTCGCGTCCGAGGTCGAGGTCAGCGGTCACGCCACTTGATCGAGCATCCGATGCTTGCGAACTGTGCCCTCGGCCCCTCGCCCGTTTCGGCGATCATCTTCATCGCTCGGAACAGCTCCCGCTCGGCGCCAGGAACCCGCCGCCGGTCGCGCGTCTCGTAGATGCGGCCCCGATACTGCAGCTCGAGCGCCGCGTTGAACCCGTAGAAGTCGGGCGTGCACACGGCATCATAGGCCCGCGCGACCTCCTGCGTCTCGTCGATGAGATAGGGGAAGGGTAGATGCAGATCGGCGGCAAGGCGCTGCATGTTCTCGAAGCTGTCCTGCGGGTAGGCCGTCGTGTCGTTCGGCATGATCGCAACCGCGCCGACGCCGAGCTCCCGCAACTCGCCGACATCGCGGATCACGTCCGGAAGCACCGCCTGGACATAGGGGCAATGATTACAGATGAACATGACCAGCGTGCCGCGGGGACCCGCAATGTCGGCCAGCCGGTAACGCCGCCCGTCGGTCCCTTGAAGATCGAAATCTGCGGCCTTCCAGCCCGGCTGCACCGGCAGCGATGTTGCCATGGCCGATCCTCCGTCCTGTCGGAAAATGTTCCGGAAGTCCAACGCATGCGACCGGCATGAGGTTGCGTGGGAGGCCGATACTCCGACTCTCCCCACCCCCGACAACCGGCCGACGGCCTCGGCGAATGCAATCGATTGCCGACCGACAAGGCGCTACCCGCCCGGTCGCCGCAGACGCCGGGTCCGCCGACCTTGCGCCGGGAGCAAGAATTGCGAAGACGGGCGCAGCCTCCGGGTCATGATCGAATTCGCCCCTCTTGACTTTGCCGCCCCTGCGCGCCGATAATCATGCAAACGTTTGCGTAAGCTTTTGAGCCGCAGACGGAACAACAGGGAGGGGCACCAATGCGCAGTTTGATGACCACGACCGCGCTCGTGACGGTCGGGATATTCGCGTTCGCCGCCCAGGCTCAGGATGCCGAGCCGATCACCATCGGGGCATCCTTGCCGCTGACCGGCAATTTCTCGGTATCGGGCCAGAAGCATTTGGAAGGCTATCAGCTCTGCGTCAACCTTGTGAATGAGCGCGGCGGGGTGCTCGGGCGGCCGCTCAAGCTCGTCATCAGCGACAACCGCTCCGATACCGAGACGGCGATCAGCCAGTACGAGCGCCTGATCAACGTCGACAAGGTCGATGTCGTCTTCGGGACCTTCTCCAGCAAGCTCAGCTTCCCGATCTCGTCGGTCATCGAACGCTATGGGATGATCCATCCCGTTCCCGCCGGCGGTGCCCTGCGCATCTGGTCCCAGGGGCACAAGCACCAGTTCTATTTCCAGCAGAACGCGGCGGATCTGTTGGCCGAATCCGTGGTGGAGATGATAGCCGAAATGATCCCCTAAGACCAGCGCCCGAAGACCGCCGCCCTGGTCCATGCCGACGACTTCTTCGCCAACGGCATTGCGGCCGGCCTGCTCGGCTGGAAGATCGAGGAGCCGGGGATGGGCGTCCTGGCCGATCTCGCGCCGGGATCGCTCGCCGATCTCGGCATCGAGGTGGTCCTGGAGGAACGCTGGCCCGAGGAAGGCTTCTCCGACTGGCTGAACCTCGCCAACTCGATCAAGCGCTCGAACGCCGAGATGGTGATCGGCCTGACCGCGTCGGCCGAAGAGGCCGTGCAGCTGACCCGCTCCCTCCAGACCGTCCGCGCCGAACCGAAGCTGGTCTATCTGAGCCAGGGCACCCAGGCGGAGTTCCTCGAAGGCCTGATGACCGCGACCGAGGGCATCATCATTCACACCTCATGGCACGAGAAGGTGCCCTTCGAAGGCGTGCTGGCCGGCGAACCGTTCAACAATGCCGACTTCGTTTCGATCTTCGAGAAGACCTTCGGCCGCATTCCGGACGAGGATTCTGCCATTCCCTTCGCCGTCTGCCAGGGTGTCGAACAGGCGATCCGGGGCGCCGGGACCACGGACAACCTGCAGCTCAGCGCGTGGATGCACGGCCGCACGGTCGAAGACCCGATCCGCACGGTTCTTGGTCCCTTCGCCTGGGATGAGCGCGGCCTGCCGATCGACCGGCCCTTCCTGATGGCCCAGTGGCAGCAGGGAGACCTGAAGTTCGTCTACCCGACCGACGAGTTCGAGGGGGTGGCGGAGCTGATCCATCCGAAACCGGCCTGGTAGGCAAAGGCATGACGGCGGGCCCATGTCGGCAGCAATGCCGGGCCCGCCGCTCTCGGAGCCGGGAGCGCACCCGGCCCGCAGTTTCCCGACACATCTCACGTCTCCTGAGTACAAGGCGCCAGTGGAGTTCCTCCCATTGCGTTGCCGGGTTTTGGAAGGGAACGCGATGCTCGAAGTCAAAGGCCTCTGCAAGTATTTCGGAGGCATCCGGGCGGTGGACGACTGCTCGTTCACGGCTGAACGCGGCCGCATCACCGCGCTCATCGGACCGAACGGC
>JAJUFW010000026.1 GCA_029263555.1 Alphaproteobacteria bacterium | reverse complement strand
CCGAGATCTACCGGCAGGTGGAAACCCTGGACGAGGTGGTCGAAAGCCTGGTCATCGGTCAGGAATGGGACAACGACGTCCGGGTCGTCCTGTTCGTCCGGCTGCGCGACGGGCTGACGCTGGACGAGAATCTCGTCGCGCGGCTGAAGACACGGATCCGCGAGGGGGCCTCTCCCCGCCACGTGCCGGCGAAGATCGTCCAGGTCCGGGACATCCCGCGCACGAAGAACGGCAAGATCACCGAGCTGGCGGTCCGGGACGTGGTCCACGGCCGCCCGGTGAAGAACCGGGAGGCGCTCGCCAATCCGGAGGCCCTGGACCTGTTTCGGGATCTGCCCGAACTGGCGTCGTGACCGGCGGCTCCTCGCGCGCCTATCCCGATGCGCCGCGGATCGCCGTGCTGTCGATCGCCCGGGATGGGGACCGGGTGCTTCTGGTCCGGCGTGCGAAGCCGCCGGAAGCGGGGCACTGGGGCTTTCCCGGCGGCGAGGTCGAACTCGGCGAATCCGTCTTCGACGCCGCCCGCCGCGAGCTCCTGGAGGAGACGGGCATCCGGGCCGAGCCGGCGGAGATCCTGACCGCCGTCGACTATGTCGACCGGGACGGAAGCGGCGGCATCCGGTTCCACTATGTCATGCTGGCCGTGCTCATGCGGGCCGCGCCGGGAGAGCCGGTCGCGGCGGACGATGCCGCCGAGGCCCGGTGGTTCTCGCCCGGAGATCTCGACGGCCATCCCTTGTGTTTCGGCGTCGGGGACGTGCTGGATCTCGCGCGCGCCAGGCGGGCCCCACCCGGTTGCGGGGGAGGACCGATGGGTCTAGATGACAGTTCCGAGTCAGATTGATGACAGACGGTCCTGCAACCCGCTGACGTCCCGATGAAGATTTCTTTCGCCCGGCCGGCCCTTCCCGGGACCGGCACCCTCGTCGTCGGTTTCACGACGCGCCGTGCCCCGACGGGGCTGCTGGCCGCGGTCGACGACAGCACCCGGGGCTTCGTGCTGCGCACGGCGGCCGACGCAGGCTTCGACGGCAAGCGGGGCGAAACCCTGGATCTCGTGCTGCCGGCGGATGCCGGCGCCGACCGGCTGGTGCTGGTCGGGCTCGGCGAGCCGTCGGAGCTCGATCCCCTGGCGTGCCGGAAGCTCGGCGGCGTCGCGGTCGCTTCGCTGGAGGCGACCGGAACAAGGGAAGCGGTCTTCGCGGTCGATCCGCTCGACGGCAGTTCCCTGCGCAGCGTCGAGATCGCGGCCGAAATCGCCTATGGGGCGCGCCTCCGCGCCTATCGGTTCGACCGCTACCGGACCCGGGCGCGCCCCGACGACCGCCCGGCGGTGCTGTCGCTGCTGGTGCAGGTGGCCGACCTTCCGGGCGCCGAAGAGGCGTTCCGTCCCCTTTCGGCCGTCGCGGACGGCGTGTTCCTGGCCCGCGACCTCGTGAACGAGCCCGCGAACGTGCTGACGCCGAAGGCGTTCGTCGAACGCGTCCGCTCGCTGGACGCCCTGGGGCTGGAGGTGCAGGCGTTGGACCAGGCGGAGCTCGAGCGCATCGGCGCCGGCGCGCTGCTCGCCGTCGGGCGGGGCAGCGCCGTGCCGCCGCAGCTTCTGGTGCTGAGCTGGCGCGGCGCCTCCGATCCGAAGGCAGCCCCGGTCGCGCTGGTGGGGAAGGGAATCACCTTCGATACGGGCGGGATCTCGGTGAAGCCGGCCAAGGGGATGTGGGACATGCGGGGCGACATGGCGGGCGCCGCGGCGGTGATCGGCACCATGGCCTCGCTTGCCGGCCGCCGGGCGCGGGTGAACGCGGTCGGCTCGTCGCCCTTGCCGAGAACATGCTGTCGGGCAGCGCGTTCCGGCCCGGGGACGTGGTGCGCTCGCTTTCCGGCCGGACGATCGAGGTCATCGACACCGATGCCGAGGGCCGGCTGGTGCTGGCCGACGCCCTGGCCTATGCCGTCGACAGGTTCCGGCCCCGGGCGGTGGTCGACATCGCGACCCTGACCGGCTCGATCGTCCGGGCGCTCGGCAGCGGATTCGCCGGGCTCTTCTCCGGCGACGACGCCCTCGCCGCGGCGCTGATCGAGGCGGGCGAGGCGGAGGAGGAACGCTTGTGGCGGATGCCGCTCGATCCGCATTACGTGCCGAACCTGGAGTCCGACATCGCCGACCTGCGCCAGGTCGCGCCCGACGAGGAATCGGCGGACGCGATCCACGGGGCGACGCTGCTGCGGCACTTCGTGGACGACGTGCCCTGGGCGCATATCGATACCGGCATGCAGACGCAGGCCCGCAAGGACCAGCCGCTCTGCCCGAAGGGCGCAACCGGCTTCGCGGTGCGGCTGCTCGAACGCTGGATCGCCCGGACGATGGAGGGCTGAGCCCCCAGACGGCACTATTCCGTACCCGGGCCCGCTGCTAGGATCGCGCCCGGAACCCGGGCCTTTCGCGGGGATCAGTGGGGGATTGCCGTCATGGACGGTCGGAAACCGCCTTCGGGAACGTTTGCGTCGATCAGGCCGGAGATCGCCGGCCTGCCGGAGAGCGGCATCCTCACCGTCGCCAATTACGGGCGGGAGCGGGAGGGCCTTCTTCCCCTGTGGTTCGGCGAAGGGGACCTGCCGACGCCGGACTTCATCTCCGAGGCGGCCGTCCGTGCCCTCCGCGACGGCCATACCTTCTACACCTACCAACGCGGCATCCCGCCGCTGCGAGAGGCGCTTTCGGACTATCTGCACCGGCTCTACGGGACCGAAGTGGCGGTCGACCGGATCACCGTCACCTCCTCCGGCATGCAGGCGATCATGCTGACCATGCAGGCGCTGATCGACCCGGGGGACGAACTCGTCGTGGTCACGCCGGTCTGGCCCAACGTCTACTCGGCCGCGCGGATCATGGGCGGCGTGGTGCGGGCCGTGCCCATGGAGGCCGCGGACGGCAGATGGCGCCTCGATCCCGACAGGCTGTTCGCGGCGTGCGGGCCAAGGACCCGGGCGGTCTTCATCAACTCCCCGTCCAACCCGACCGGCTGGATCATGCCGCGGGAGGACATGGTCCGGGTCGTCGAATTCGCCCGCGCGCGGGGGCTCTGGATCATCGCCGACGAGGTCTACGGCCGGTTCGTCTACGACCGGGGACCGGGGGCCGTCGCGCCCTCCTTCCTCGAGATCATCGGGCCCGACGACCGGCTGATCGTGGTCAACACCTTTTCCAAGAACTGGTCGATGACCGGCTGGCGGATCGGATGGATGGTCGCTCCGGCCGAGCTGGGGGCGGCGATCGAGAACCTGGTCCAGTTCAACACTTCCGGCCTGCCCGCCTTCCTGCAGTACGGCGCGGTCACCGCCCTCACGGAGGGCGAGGCGGCGGTCGCCGCCCTCGTCGAGCGGTGCCGCGGCGGGCGCGACATCGTCTGCGACCGTCTGGCCGGCATCGACGGGCTTTCGGTCGCGAAGCCCGAGGGGGCCTTCTACCTGTTCTTCGGCGTCGAGGGGGAAGCCGACAGCATCGCGCTCGCCAAGCGGCTGATCGACGAGGCGGGGGTCGGCCTCGCGCCCGGTTCCGCCTTCGGCGCGGGCGGGGAGGGTTACCTTCGGCTCTGCTTCGCCGGTTCCCATGCCCATCTGACGAAGGCGATGGACCGCCTGGTTCCGATCCTGGAACGGATCGCCCGGTGAGGAAGGCCGCCGCCCTTCGGGAATCCTCGTCTCTGCGCCGTCTCTGCTATCCTTGAGCGATGGACAAGGGCCAGGCGATCGGCTGGCGGGATTCGACCGGGCGTGCCGGGCTGGCGCTGCTCGCCGTCTGGGCCGGAGCCAGCCTCGTGCTCGCTCCGCCGCTGCCTCTCCCGGGGGCGGGTCCGTCCTACCCCGGCCTTTCCCTGGAAGCCGCGCTCGCCCTTGCCGTCCTCGGCCGCTACCGCGGCCGTCGGGCGCGTGCCCTTCTGACCTTCCTGCTGCTGTCGCTTTCGCTTCTGGTCCTGGCGGATCGCGTGGCCCGGGCCGGCCTGGGGCGCGCCTTCAATCCCGTTCTAGACCTGCCGCTTGCCCCGGCGCTGGCGGAAGTGGCGGGCGACGCTCTCGGCGGCGGGGCTATTCCGGTGCTCGCCGCCATCCTCGGCGGACTTGCCCTCGCGTTCTGGTGGGCGCTGGGGCGGGCCGCATCGGTGCTTTCGCGGCCGGCCGGCCGCGTCGCGTTCAGGGGACTCGCCGTCGCGGCGATCGCCTGCTGCGGCATCCAATGGGCGCTTCCTGCCGGCTTCTGGCGTCCGGTCACGTTCGAGCCCGCGCGGACCGTCGTGGCCCAAGCCCGGGGAACCGCCGCCACGCTGGCGCGGATGGGCGCGTTCCGGCGGGCCCTCGAAGGCGATCCCTACCGGGACGCCGTGCCCGTTTTCGCCGGGCTGGGCGGGGCCGATGTCGTCGTCATCTTCGTCGAAAGCTACGGCATGTCGGCGATCGACGATCCCGAACTTTCGCCCCCGATCCGCTCCCGCCTTTCGGACTTCGCGGCACGGGCCGGACGGGCGGGCGTCTTCCAGCTCTCGGGCCAGCTCGTGTCGCCGACGGTCGGCGGCCAGTCCTGGCTTGCCCACGCGACCCTGCTGGGCGGGATCGAGATACGCGACGACCTTTCCTACCGGCTTCTTCTCGCGGGCGACCGGCCGAGCCTCGTCCATCTGTTCGGGCGGGCCGGGTACCGGACCGCCGGCGTCATGCCGGCGATCACGCGGCCCTGGCCCGAAGGGGCGCTGATGGGGTTCGACGCCCTCTACCCCGCAGCCGCCATGGGCTATGCCGGTCCGCCCTGGTACTGGGGCACGGTGCCGGACCAGTTCGCGCTCGCCTTTCTGGAACGGCAGGAACGGCAGGGCGGCGCCCGGGCGCCGCTCTTCGCCGTGGTCGCGCTCATCTCCAGCCATGCGCCCTGGACCCCGGTGCCGGAGGTGGTCGCCTGGGCGGATCTCGGCGACGGCTCGGTGTTCGGCCGCTTCGTCGGGCGGGGACGCCCGGCCGAGGTGGTGTGGCGGGACCCCGTAGCGATCCGCGCGGCCTATGTCCAGGCAGTTTCCTATTCGCTGGAGACGCTTTCGGCCTGGGCCGAACGTTTCGTCGACCGGCGCACCCTGGCGATCATCGTCGGCGACCATCAGCCGGCGCCGGTAGTGACGGGCGCCGGCGCCCCGGCGACCGTGCCGATCCATGTCCTGTCCGGGGACGAAGGGCTGCTGGCGCCGTTCCGGGAGCGGGGATTCGTCGCCGGCATGCTGCCCCGGGGCGGACCCGTGCTGACCATGGCGGCGTTCCGGGATCTTCTTCTCGACGCGTACGATGCCGGCGTGGTCGAGGCTGCGGGCGCGTTCGACGACTGATCCCTAGGCGCTCTCGAGCCGCGGCTGCGCCAGTTCTTCGATCCGCTTGCGGGCGTAGGACACGAAGGCTTCGACCTCCTGCCCGCGATCGGCCCAGGCCTCGCCCCCGCGGTCGCCCAGATAGGCTTCCCGCGCGAGCGCCAGCACCGGGCGATGCTCCTCCGGCAGACGGTGCAGCACCCATTCGGCGGCGGCGTCCTTCGGCCTTATCTTGCCCGTCGCCAGCGTGACCCACATCCGCGCGAGCGTCAGCATGACGTTGCGCTCGTCGCCCGACAGCGCCGCGACAAGCGCGGGAAGGCTGTCGGCGATGGCCCGTCGGACGTCGTCGGCCGGGATCGCGGGAAGGAACCGCGCGAGCGGGGGACCCGCCAGGATCCGATTGCTGTCGAGTGCGGTCGCCAGCACCAGGGTCAGGTCGGGATCGACGGTCGGCGACGGCACGGCCCCGGCCTCGAATTCGCCGCGCAGCCATTCGCCGAACACGAAATCGCTCCTGGGCGGATGACGCCAGGGCGCGATGTCGTCCAGCACGATGACGGTCACTTCCAGGTTCCTCGACGGGCCATGGGCGGCGCGCGGGCCGGACAGCGCGAGGAGCCCCGCCAGCATGCGCTTCCGGGCGTCGGGGGGCATGGACCGGCCGGTGAGGACCAGCATGTCGATATCGCTGTCGGGCCTGAGCCCGCCGGCGGTGGCCGAGCCGAACAGATACGCCCCCGCCATGTCGTCGCCGAGCGTACGGGAGACGAGGTCGAGCGCCGGCCGGATCCCGGCCTCCGGGTCAGGCGGCTGGCACGATGCCGCTTGCGTTG
Organism: Alphaproteobacteria bacterium; assembly: GCA_029263555.1. Classification (GTDB taxonomy): domain Bacteria; phylum Pseudomonadota; class Alphaproteobacteria; order DSM-16000; family Inquilinaceae; genus JAJUFW01. Next base: position 7,200 of record JAJUFW010000026.1, on the reverse strand, counting down.
CCGTCACGTGTCGACTCCTCGATCAGCCAGTCCCGGAACTGCACGATCTTGGGCCGATGGGCCGAGCGTTCCGGATAGACGATGTAATACGCGAACTCCGCCGGGAGGCTGATCTCGAAAGGCTTGACCAGCCGGCCCGACGCGAGGTCGTCGGCGGCAAGCGCGCTCCGGCCGAGAGCGACGCCCTGGCCCTCCACGGCGGCCTGCAGCAGCAGGCCCGAATCGGTGAAGGCCGGCCCCCGGCGAGGGTCCACGCCCTCCACCCCCGCCGCCATCAGCCACATGGCCCAGTCCATCCGCATGTCGTCGTGAAGCAGCGTGTGCCAGCGCAGATCCGAAGGTTGCCGCAGAGGCGGCGGCCCGCCCGGCGTCTCCTCCAGAAGAGTCGGGCTGCAGACCGGAAAGAACTCTTCCGTCAGGAAGCGGACCGCGACCAGCCCCGGCTGCTGACCCGTTCCGTAGCGGATGGCGAGATCGACGTCGTCGCGGTCGAAATCGGCCAACTGATCCGTCGCCGAAAGGCGCACGTCGATCTCCGGATGGCGCCGCCGGAACCGGCTCAGCCGCGGCACCAGCCAGCGGGCGGCGAAGGACGGGAGGACGCTGACGGTGAGCGCGCCCGACGCATCCTGGGCACGCAGGCGCTCGGTCGCGAGGGCTATGCGTTCGAACGCGGCGCGCAGCTCCGGCAGATAGGCCTGGCCCGCATCGGTCAGGAGAAGCCCCCGGTGCCCGCGCCGGAAGAGCTGAAGTCCCAGCTCTTCCTCGAGCGCCTTGATCTGGTGGCTGACCGCGGCCTGGGTGACGTGCAGCTCCTGGGCGGCGCGGGTGAAGGACATGTGGCGGCCGGCGGCCTCGAACGCGCGAAGCGCCTTGAGAGAGGGCAGGCGTGTCATGACGAACCCTTGAAGCCCATTAGCCAGCCTAATGAGTAGCATGAAAAACGATCTTTTGTCAGCGCCGCGGATTCGGCGGACAGTGCTGTCTATTGGCGATCCTGGAGCATCGCCCTCCCGTCTCCAGTCATTAGGAAGGCGAATATGCCGTCATTGAACGATCCGGGCCTTGTCGCCGCGCGTCGGCCGGTGTCGGGCCATTCCCGTCTTCTCGACCGCGTAAGCGTCGTTCTGTCCCTCTGGCATCGCCGGATGCGCACGCGGCGGTCGCTGTCCCGGCTGGACGATCACCTGCTGCAGGATATCGGGATCGATCCGGTGACCCGGGACCGGGAAATGCGGAAGCCTTTTTGGCGCCCCTGATCAGGCCCGGAGGAAGAGCTTCCCGAAGCCGTGCAGGCCGCCATAGAGCTGGTCGAACTGGCGCTTGAAGGCGTCCCAGGTGAGGGCTCCGCCCTGCAGCCCGGCGATCTCCTGGTAGAGGTCGGCGATCGAGCGCTTCCCGTCGATGCGGGCGCAGATGGCGGCCGCCAGCGGCGGCATGGGCAGGCTGAACTTGAGCCCGTTGCGGTCGACGGTGAGCGGACGGCCGGGCTTCAGGCCGCGGGCGAGCGCCTCCGGGGCGATCCCGCGCAGCACCGGCCGCATCTCCGGGTTATCGGGAGAGGCGGCCGCGCCCGCAGCTTCGTCGCGGCGCTTCACATAGACGACGTGGACCTTAAGCGCGCCCGACAGCTCTTCCGCCAGGGCGGCCCTCTCCCGAAGGTCCATCCCCTCGATCCGCGCGCGCAGCCGCGGATCGGAGATCAGGTAGGCGGGATCATAGGCGGCCGGGTCGATGAAGCTGACGATCGTGAGGCCCTGGCCTTCCACCAGCTCGCACAGCTCGGGCACGGTATAGGCGCGGTCCCGGCTGTGCAGAAGCAGGTCGTAGAGGCCGGCGTCGCTCGCCCGGTGATCGGCCAGGAAGGGATTGCGGCGGAACCAGTTGGTCTCGGGCAGGCTTCCGACCAGGCGTTTCGCCAGTGCCAGCCGCTCCGGATCGGGGAGGCCGCCGGCAAGGCGCCGCAGCGCGCTCTGCAGCGGGTAGACGCCGGTGCGTCCCAGGGTCCCGTAGACCATCAGGCCCATGCCGCCGCCCGGCGCCAGCCGCGCGGCGAGCGCGGCGAGCCCGGCCGCCGGGTCGGCCAGGTGGTGCAGGACGCCGCAGCAGTCGATGTAGTCGAAGGGGCCGGGCGCGATCCGCTCGAGTTCCAGGAGCGACCCCGTGTGGAAGCGTATGAGGTCTGTCAGGCCGCGGATCTCCGCCCGCGCCTCAGCGATGCGGCGCGAGCTTTCGGACAGGTCGACATAGGTGATTTCCGCGGCCAGGCCGGCATCCCGGATCTGCTGGGCCAGCATGATCAGCCCGTCCCCGGTGCCGCCGCCGGCGACAAGCGCCCGGAACGGCCGCCCGTCGTCGATGCGACCCGCGAACAGGTGATGCCTCAGCTCGTCAAGGTCGCTGGGCGACCCGGTGATGAGGCGCTTCCTTTCGTCCCGCGGGTCGCGGGCCGGGTAGGGATAGGCTTCGTACTGGGCGTGGACCAGCCGGTCCGCGGGAGCGCTCAAGATCCGATCTCCCCGGTCCGGATCTCGCCCACGGTCGTGCCCCGGACATTGGCGAGGCGGGGACGGGCGGGGGTGCCGGCAAGCGATTCCCATGCCTCGTCGCCGAGCGCGCCGACATGGCGCAGCAGGGCGGCCATGGCGACATCGGCCGCCCGGCCCGCGCCGTCCTCGATCTTCACCGCGATGCCGATGCCGAATTCCGGCAGGGCCGCACAGGAAACCCCCTCGGCGCCGGCCTTGACCATGAACCGTCCTTCGCCGGCAGTCATGGCCAGCGTGTCGAAGCGGTTGCGCCCGGCGATCAGGTAGGGATGGGCGCCCCAGGCGGCGCGGATCCTGAGCGCCGCTTCCGCCCGCCGGTCGGGCAGGTCGACGGGGTCGGCCAGCCGGGCCATGGCCATGGCAAGGGCGCCCAGCGGAACGGCGATCGTCGGGATGGAGCAGCCGTCGATGCCCCTTGGGGCGTCGCCCAGGTCCTGCCCGGTCATCTGTTCGAGAACGCCCAGGATCCGCTGCTGCACCGGGTGGGTAAAGGCCGTGTAGCCGGAAAGAGGCTCGCCCTTGTGGCGGGCGACGGTCAGGAAGCCCGTGTGCTTGCCGGAGCAGTTGTTGTGCAGCGGCGTCGGCTCGCGCCCCTGGCGGACCAGCTCGCGCGCGGTTTCGGTGTCGTAGGGCGGGTGGGCGCCGCATTCCAGGTCCGCGGACGAACAGCCGATCCGCTCGAGCCAGGCCGCCACGGCTTCCGTATGGACCGGCTCCCCCGAATGGGAGGCGCAGGCGAGCGCCAGCTCCTCGCTGCCGAGCGCGAAGGCGTCGGCGGCCCCGCTCTCGATCAGCGGCAGGGCCTGCAGCGGCTTGACCGCCGAACGTGGATAGATCGCCCGCTCGAAGTCGCCCCAGTAGTCGAGGATCCGGCCGTTCCGGTCGGCAATGACGGCCAGCGCCCGGTGGCGGCTTTCGGTCATGCCGCCCCGAATCACCTGGACCAGGATCGGCTGGCCCCTGCGGTCGAGATCGGCGGTGCCGGCCGAATTGTCGTTCCCCGGGGCCGCCACATGGCCGTGGCAATGATCGTGTGGCATGGTGCCGTGCCGTCGCTACGTTCGTCTTCTGTATCGGGCCGGCGCACACCTTGCCTTGGCGCCGTAGCCCGGGCAAGGTGCCCGGCGGTTCGAGTTGAGGAAGTTCTGTCTATGCGCGGGTATTTCGGGATCGGGGTCGAAGGGATCAGCAAGCCGGCCAATGTGGGGGCGCTGATGCGGACGGCGCACGCCTTCGGCGCAAGCTTCGCCTTCACGATCGCGCCGGTCACCGACGTGCAGGGCTTCCGCGAGGCCGATACCTCGGAGGCCTCGAAGAACATGCCGCTCTACACCTTTCCCGACGTGGATTCCCTGACCCTGCCCCGGGACTGCGATCTGGTCGGCATCGAGCTGATGGACGATTCGATCGAGCTGCCGAGCTTCCGGCACCCGCGGCGGGCGGCTTATGTGCTCGGCCCCGAACGCGGCAGCCTGTCGCCCGAGCTGGTCGAGCGCTGCGCTTTCGTGGTCAAGATCCCGACCCGGTTCTCGATCAACCTGTCCCTGGCCGGGGCGCTCGTCATGTACGACCGGCTGATCAGCCTTGGCCGGTTCGCGCCGCGGCCGCTGCGCCCGGGCGGACCGACCGAACCTCTGCCGCCTCATGTCCACGGCCAGCCGGCCTTCCGGAAGCGCAGGGCCGAATGACGGGGCCCCGTGCCGGCGGCAGGGCAAGTCGAAGGCGGTGCCTGTCAAGTCGACGGCGCCGCCGTCGGTGTTGGGTCATGGGAAACGGGGGTCCCTTGCGGGACTCCGGCCCCGCCGGCCCGCCCCTCCAATTGCCTGCCCGCGCGCATTTCTTGGGTGGCCGTTACGAAGTTTCGACGTCCGCCCGTAACTTCGCCCCTGGTAACCCGCCCCAAAATAAATATAGTGTGGCGCCATGCTGAACGTTGCTCGAATCGCTCTCGTTGCAGTGGCCCTGGCCGTGACCGCGACCGGGTCTTTCGTCGCCGGCTCTGCCGATGCCCAGGAGGTTCAGTACCTCGAGAGCCATCGGGACTGGCACACCTTCACCTACATGGAGAACGGCAACAAGGTCTGCTACATGGCCAGCAAGCCGACCAAGGCTGAAGGCAACTACACGACCCGCGGCGACATCTTCCTTCTCGTCACCCACCGGCCGGGCGAGAACAGCCGCGACGTGGTGAGCATCATCACCGGCTACACCTACCAGTCGGGCAGCACGGTCCGGGCGACCATCGGCGACCGGAACTTCGAGCTCTTCACCGACCAGGACACCGCCTGGGCTCGCGACAGCCAGACCGACCGGGAGCTGGTGGCCGCGATGCGGGCGGGGACGACCATGGTGGTCCGGGGGACGTCGAGCCGCGGTACGGCGACGACCGACACCTACAGCCTGCTCGGCTTCACTGCCGCCTATCAGCAGATCACCCAGGCCTGCGGCCTGACGTGAGACGGGGGCCGGCGCCTCGGCGCCGTCCCGACCAGGAATAGAATTTCCGCCGGCCCCTTCCGTGATGGAGGGGCCGTCGCCATTTGGAAGTGACCATGGGCATCGACAGCCACGCGTCCATCTTCGCTCCCCTGCCGCCGCGCGCCGACGGCCGGAAGAATCTGGTCGGCCTGACCCGCGCCGAGTTGGCGGACGAGCTTGCCACGCTCGGCGAGCCGGCGTTCCGTGCCAAGCAGCTCTGGCGATGGATCTACACGGCCGGGGCGGTCGAGTTCTCGCAGATGACGGATCTCGGCAAGTCTCTCCGCGCCAGGCTCGAGGACGCCTATGTCATCGAGCGCCTGACCGAGACGCGCGCCCAGCACAGCTTCGACGGCACGGCCAAGTGGCTCCTGAAGATGGCCGACGGCCAGGAGATCGAGACCGTGCACATCCCGGAGGAGGACCGCGGGACGCTGTGCGTTTCCTCCCAGGTCGGGTGCACGCTGACCTGCCGCTTCTGCCACACCGGGACCCAGCGGCTGGTACGCAATCTGGAAGCGGCGGAAATCGTCGGCCAGGTGATGCATGCCCGGGACCAGCTCGGCGATTGGGGCCGGAACGAGGGCGACCGGCGGCTCACCAACATCGTCATGATGGGCATGGGCGAGCCGCTCTATAATTACGAGAACGTCGCCCGTGCCCTCAGGATCGTGATGGACGGGGACGGCCTCGCCATCTCCAAGCGGCGGATCACGCTGTCGACCTCCGGCGTCGTGCCGATGATGCGCCGCTGCGGCGAGGAGCTGGGCGTCAACCTGGCGGTCAGCCTGCACGCCGTGACGGACGAGCTGCGCGACGAGATCGTGCCGATCAACCGCAAATACCCGATCCGCGAGCTTCTGGACGCCTGCCGGAACTATCCCGGCGTCAACAACGCCCGGCGGATCACCTTCGAATACGTCATGCTGAAGGGGGTCAACGACACCCCGGCCGACGCCCGCGAGCTGATCCGGCTTCTGGACGGTATCCCTTCGAAGGTCAATCTGATCCCGTTCAACGCCTGGCCCGGCGCTCCCTACGAATGCTCGACGCCGGAGGCGATCCGCCGCTTCGGCGACATCTTGTCGGCGGCCGGGTTCTCGACCCCGGTGCGTACGCCGCGCGGCCAGGACATCATGGCGGCGTGCGGGCAGCTCAAGTCCGACAGCGTCCGCCAGCGCCGCAACCGGGCGCAGGCGAGCGACGCGGCGGCGTGATCCGCCGCCGGTCGAAGCGCCAGCCCCGCGGAAGGATGCCCGCTCCCGAGGGCATCGACTTTCCGGCCGTCCGGGCCATCTTCTCTAGGAGGGGCGGAACATGCCCCTCAGGCCTCCATCGACCAGAGAGGGAGAGGACCCATGGCTGTGAGGAAAGCCCGGGCGGAATGGAAGGGCGGTCTTGAGGACGGAAGCGGCACGATGACGCTCGGCTCCGGGGCGTTCAGCGGCGAGTTCGGCTTCAAGTCCCGTTTCGAGAACGGACCCGGGACCAATCCGGAGGAGCTGATCGGCGCGGCTCATGCCGGCTGCTTCTCGATGGCCTTCTCGAAGGTGCTGGGCGATGCCGGGTTCCGGCCGCGCAGCATCCGCACCGAGGCGAGCGTGCATCTGGACCGCAGCGACGGCGGGTTCTCCATCACCCGCATCGAGCTCACGAACGAAAGCCAGATCGACGGCATCGACGAATCGAAGTTCCGGGAACTGGCGGAAACGGCGAAGAGGAACTGCCCGGTCTCGAAGCTGCTTGCCGGGGCCGAGATCACGCTGACCGCCCGGCTGGCATGATCCGTACGGTCGCCGACGCGCGGTCCGCCGGCCGGGCGTCGGCGCTGCGCCATCGCGCCTCTGGACAATGCAGCCGGTAGCGTGCATTTCGGCGGTCGGGAACGCTGCCAACGAGATGTAAGCGCCGTGCTGCAAGACCTATACGAAACGATCGGGATCGCCGGCGGCCAGGCCGGACCCTGGTATCGCGACCCCCTGATCCTGCACCTTATGATGGCCGTGCTGGCCCAGTGGCCACTCGTGCGGCTCCTGCGTCGGGCGGGTCTCAGCCGCCTCTGGTCGCTGGCCATGTTCGTGCCGGTGCTGGGTCCGGCGGTCACCGGCAGTGCCCTCGTCTTCCAGCGCTGGCCGACCATGCCGCCCGCGCCCCGCCGGCGCCGGAGGCGCTG
>JAJUFW010000234.1 GCA_029263555.1 Alphaproteobacteria bacterium | reverse complement strand
GGAAGCATCATCATGCCCATCGACATCAGGATCGAGGCGACGACCATGTCGATGAGCAGGAACGGCAGGAAGAGAAGGAACCCGATGTCGTAGGCGCGCCGCAGCTCGCTGATCATGAAGGCTGGGACCAGCACCTTGAGGGGAACCTCCTCGGGACCCGCGATCTCCTCCGTGCCCGACATTTCGATGAACAGCGCCAGGTCCTGTTCCCGGACATGGGCCAGCATGAACTCGCGGAACGGTTCGGCCGTCCGCTCGAAGGCCATGGTCTCGTCGATCTCGTTGCGGCTCAGCGGCAGGATCGCGTCCTCGTAGGCGCGCTCGAAGGCCGGGGCCATGATGAAGAAGGTGAGGAACAGAGCGAGGCTGATCAGCACGCTGTTGGGCGGCGTCTGCTGAAGGCCCAGGGCGGAGCGAAGGAACGACAGGACGACCACGATCCGGGTGAAGGAGGTCACCATGACCAGGATCGAGGGGGCGAGCGACAGAACCGTAAGCAGCGCGACGAGCTGGATGATGAGGCTGTTCGTCGAGCCGCCCTCGCCGCCTATATCCAGGGAGAGGCTCTGAGCCAGGGCCGAAGAGCCCGCGCAGAGGACGAGGCCGGCCGCCGCAGCCGCCGGCAGCATGCGCCGCAGGGATCGGGTCATGACGGCTGGTTCCCGGGCCGCAATGCCGAAGGGGTCGCCAGGGTCCTGCCGGGTTCGGCGGCCGCCGGCCGGCGGATGCCGCTTTCGACCACGATGTCGTTCTGGAGGCCGAGCAGCACGAGGTGCTCCTGCTCGTCGCGGCGGATCAGTACGAGCTTCCGCTTGGAATCGAGCGCCAGCGCCTCGACGACATGGAGCCGCCGCTCGCGGCGCGGTCGACGGACCGGGATCGCGCCGGCAAGTCCGAATCGACGCACCAGCCAAGCGCCGCCGCCGATGAGCGCCAGCACGAACAGCAGCGCCGCGAAGAACTTCAGATATTCCGCAAGGTCCATGGGCAACCCGGAGGAAGGCTATTTCTGGCTCTTGCGATAGGCGGAGGCAGCCGCCTGGCGGATGTTGGTTTCCTCCAGCTCGGACTTGACCTGATCGCGCTGCCGCCCGAGCTCCTCGGTGAGCTGGCTCAGCTCGTCGACCAGTCCCAGGAGCTCCGGCTGGAGCGCGCGTCCGCTGGTCTTGGGCAGCCGCTGGACCGATCCGCACAGATCGGCGATCCGGTCTTCCAGCCCCGAGAGATCGACGAGACCGCCCGACTCGACCGTCCGCCGTGCCGCGACGACCGCCTGGCAGACGTCGCTCAGATCCCGGCGCAGGCCGTCCAGCCCGGTTCGGGCTTCTCCTGAACTCATTTATCTTCCTCCGCAAGGGCGGCCTTCAGCTCCGCCATCTTGCCGTTGGCCTCATAGACATGAGCCAGCACCTCGGCGACGGCGACGAAGGCTTCCGGCGGAATCCCGTGCCCGACCTCGACCGCCCCCAGGATTTCGGCAAGATCGGCGTCCTCGCGCACCTTTACGCCATGGGCGAAGGCCCGCTCGAGGATCGCTTCGGCCACGGCCCCGCGTCCGGTCGCGACCACACGCGGGACGTGATCGGGGTGGAGGTCGTATTGCAGCGCGACGGCGATCTGCCGTCGCGGCGCATCGGCCTTGTCTCTCCGCGTCCTGGGCACCGGCTTCCGTTTCGTACTGGTCCGGCAGCGCTCGCAGCGCCGCCGGCTGAAGTGTCAGCGGGGCATGCTTAAGGAAGCCTTAAATCCGCAATGCGATCGGAAACGCGGGACCGGCGGAAGGGCGAGATCGGGGAAGGGGCGGGATGATGCGGTCAGTCGCCCGGGCGCGGGGGCACCTTCGGTTCCAGGCCCCCGGGAAGATCGACGCCGCTTTCGGCGGCGGCGCGGTTCTCGGCCTGGATGCGCTCGTAGAGCTCTTCCCGGAGAACGGTGACGTCCGGGGGAAAGGTGAAGCCGAGCTTGATGGATTTGCCGCGGATCTCGACAACCGTGATCTTTATGGCGTCATTGATGACGATGGATTCGCCGATCTTGCGGGTGAGATAGAGCACGAGCCTTCCTGCCTTCGGCTACCGGACGTCCAGGGCGATCACCTGAGGGGAGTGAACCACTTTTAGAGTTTGTTAACAAGCCGATGCAAGCATTGCCGCCGCGGGAATGCGTGTGTCCCGGCATCACCGTCTGAAAGCAGCGGCCCATGGATCTCTCTCAACTCGGCCTCTTCCGCAGGATTTCGAAGCGCCTGGACTGGCTGACCCAGAGGCAGGGCGTGCTGGCGGAGAATGTTGCGAACTCGGACACGCCGAACTACCGTCCGCGCGATCTCGCACCCTTCGAACAGCATCTGCGGGCCAGCGCCGCTGCCGCCGGCCGGCTGCAGCCCAGGGTGACCCAGGCCGGGCATATCTCCGGCCCGGCGGCTCCGGGCGAGGCGAAGGTCCAGCGGTCGGAGGATGTGTACGAGGTCAAGCCGTCGGGCAACGCCGTCAATGTCGAGCAGCAGATGATGCTGGTCGCCGAGACGGCGATGGACCATCAGCTTGCGCTCAACCTATACCAGAAGCATCTGGGCATGATCCGAACGGCGCTCGGGCGCGGAAGCCGCTGAGGCGCCGCGGCTATCGACGCCCTTTGCCCTTGAGTCATCGGCAGGAAGCATTCCATGGACCTGATCAAGAGCCTGCAGATTTCCGCCTCCGGCATGCGTGCCCAGGGTACCCGCCTCAAGGTGGTGGCGGAGAATCTGGCCAATGCCGATTCGACCGCCGAGACCCCGAACGGGCAGCCCTACCGCCGGCAGGTGGTGTCGTTCCGCAACGTCTTCGACCGGGAACTGCGCGGCAATGTCGTGGAAGTCGCGAATGTCGCTCCGGACAGCAGCGAGTTCATCCGCCGCTATCAGCCGGGCCATCCCAGCGCCGATGCCGAAGGCTATGTCCTCTACCCGAACGTCAACAGCCTGGTGGAGATCATGGACATGCGCGAAGCCCAGAGATCCTACGACGCCAATCTCAACGTGATCAGCGTCGCGAAGACCATGATCATGCGCACGATCGACGCGCTGCGCGCCTGAACCAACGTCCGAAGACGATTCCCTGAACGGAGGATGGCCGAATGGTCGCCCGCATTTCCGACGCTCTGAACGCCTATGCCAGCGCCGCCACCCGCGGAGCCGCTCCCGGTTTGGAGCCACGCGACCAGGTGCCCGGGCAGACATTCGGGCAGATGGTCCAGGAACTCGTCACCGATGCGATCGACGCCGGCCGTGCAAGCGAGCAGGTCAGCAACGACGCCCTGGTCGGCAAGGCGGACCTTACCGACGTGGTCCTGGCGGTCAACAATGCCGAGATGTCCCTGCAGTCCGTCGTGGCGATCCGGGACAAGGTGATCGAGGCCTACAAGGAAATCATCAGCATGCCGATCTGATCGGCGTGAACCGTTCTGGAAACCCATTGCCGGCCGGAGGCCGTCGGATCCCGTGAACAGCAGCGACACCATCCGGCTTGCCCGGGACGCCATTCTGGTCATGTTGCAGATCGGCGGTCCGATTCTGGTGATCGCTCTTGCGGTCGGTCTCGTCATCTCGCTGATCCAGGCGCTCACCCAGGTCCAGGAGATGACGCTCACTTTCGTGCCGAAGATCCTGGTGATCTTCGCCTCCCTGATCTTCCTCATGCCGTTCATGCTCTCGACCCTGACCGGCTTCACCCGCGAGCTGTTCGACACGATCATCGCCGGCGGCTGACGGAAAGGGCGGTGGACCGCTGGAAGTCGGCCGGCCCCACCCGAAGGAGGCGGTTCCAGGGATGGAGATGCTGGCCCAGCTTTTGACGTCGGAGGCGTTTTCCTTCCTCTTCGTCTTCGTCCGCGTAGGCGCGGCATTCATGATGCTGCCCGGCATCGGCGATTCTTTCGTCATGCCGCGACTGAGGCTGATTCTCGCGCTCCTGGTCACGGCGCTCATCGTGCCGGCGCTGACACCGGTCCTGCCGGCGCCGCCCGCCATGCCCCTTCCGCTTTTCGTGATGGTCGCGGGCGAGGTCGTGATCGGCCTGTTCCTGGGCCTGATCGGCCGCTTCCTCATGGCAGCGCTCGACGTGGCGGGCACGATCATTTCGTTTCAGATGAGCCTGGCCAATGCGCTCGTCTTCAATCCGGCGATGACCATGCAGGGCACGCTGATCGGCACCTTCCTGACCATCATCGGGCTCGTGCTGATCTTCGTGACCGACCTGCACCACCTGTTGCTGATGGCGGTCGTGGAAAGCTATTCGGTGTTCCCGCCGGGCGCGCTGCCGGCGGCGGGCGAGATGACGGACACGCTCGCCCGTTTCCTGGCCGGTTCCTTCGAAATCGGGCTCGCCATCGCCGCGCCCTTCGTCGTGGTCGGGCTTGTCTTCTATCTCGGGCTCGGCCTCCTGAACCGGCTGATGCCGCAGGTCCAGATCTTCTTCATCGCAATGCCGCTGCAGATCCTGCTCGGCATGGTTCTCGCCGCGCTCACCGTTTCCGCGATGATGCTGTTCTGGCTCGGCCGCTTCCAGGACAGCCTGATCGGCATCCTTCCGGGCTGAGGGGGACATGGCGGACGATCAGGACGACAGCCAAAAAACGGAAGAGCCGACACCGCGAAAGCTCGAGGAGGCGCGAAAGCGGGGTCAGGTCGTCACCTCCCAGGAGGTCAAGCACTGGTTCGTGCTTCTGGGAGGCGCCCTGGTCGTCGCCATCTTCGGGCCCATCGCGGCCAGGCAGATACTGGCGATGATGGGCGGCTATCTGACCCGGATCGAGCAGATCCCCGGGGACGGCCCCGCGCTGGTCGAGCTCGCCGGCCGCGCGGCCGTCGACTTCACGCTGGTGCTGATGATCCCGCTTCTGGTCCTGGTCGTCGCCGCCATCGTTGGAAGCCTGATCCAGCACGGGCCGATGCTGGCGGGCGAGGGGCTGAAACCGAAGCTCGAGAAGATCAGCCCCCTGGCTGGCCTGAAGCGCCAGTTCTCTCTGCGGGCACTGACGGAATTCGGCAAGGGAATTTTGAAGCTGACGATCGTCGGCGTCATCGCGACCTATGTCGTGATGCCGAAGCTCGACGGGATCGAGCGGATGACCGGTCTGCCTCCCGCGAGCATCCTGGTCGAGCTTTGGCAGCTGGCGATCCGGCTGTTCGCAGCTGTCCTGGCCGTCATGGCCGTGATCGCCGGGATCGACTACCTGTACCAGCGCTTCGAGTTCATGAAGAAGCAGCGGATGACCAAGCAGGAGTTGAAGGATTAGTACAAACAGATGGAGTTGAATCCTGAAATCAAGCTCAGGATTCGCCAGCTCAT
>JAJUFW010000445.1 GCA_029263555.1 Alphaproteobacteria bacterium | reverse complement strand
ACCCTGGCCCAGGTGGGCGGGGTCCTGACGACGGTGCTTGACGGCGAAGGCCCCGATCTGCCGACCGGCTTCGACCTTGGGCGCCGTACGCAGTTCAAATCACTCGAGGCAACGTTGGCCATCAAGAACGGTGTTGCCGACGTGCAAAAGCTCGATTTCCGCACCCCGCTGCTGCGCGTCACTCGGCGGCGACGAGGGCCTCTGGATCGTCGGCGGCCTCGGCCGTGTCCTCATGGCCACCGGCGAGGAAGTCGGGCAGCGCCACGCTGTCCTCGTCCTGATCGGTCGCGCCATCCACGGCCTGCGCCTCGATGGCGGGGCGCAGCGGCTCCGGCAGCCAGCCGGTATCGGCCAGGAGCCGTTCGGCCTCCTTCGCCATATCGCCCTTCTTGAGATGCGCGATGAGATCGGCCGCGCGATCGCCGGCGCCCTCGCGCACCGCCTCGATGATGCGGGTCTTGGTCACGCGACCCAGGTAGTTCTCGACCGTGGGCCTCCAGCCCGCTTCGACGAGATCGAGGCCGGTGGCCTGTGCCAGCCGTTCGGCCTCGGCCATGCGGCGGTCGAGACCGTGCTGCGAGATGCCATTCCCCGAATAGGGGTTGGGCCGCTCGTAAAGCGCGTTGACCCCGAAACTGACGCAATGGGCGAGCAGCGCCAGGCGGTTGGCATCGTCGAGACCGTCGATCCAGTCCCAGAGCCGGTCGTCATCGCCAGCGGGGATGTCGCCCCGCCAGGCGTCCGCGCGCTCGTCGATCATCTTCGCGGCGGCGCTGTCAGCGAGCCCGGTCGCATCCGTGGGAAGATAGATGTGACGCACGGCGGCATAGAGGCTGGTTCCCGAGGTGGCGGTGCGCTCGAAAGTATCGAGAACCAGCTTGTGCAGCAGCGCCGTCATGGCGACGCGCGGATTCTCGGCAAGCGCATTGCGCAACGCCAGCGTCCGCCAGGCGGTCAGGTCGGTCACCAGCCGCTCGGGCAGCGGCTTGACGGCATCGTCCTCCTCTTCATCGCCGTCCGGGACCGGCTCGCCGCCGACGGTGATAACCGCGCGCTGCACCGCATCGGGATCGGACGGGTCGGCACCTTCGCCCGCATCCTCACCATCGACGCTCTCGGGTTGTTCGTCCTCGGGGCGGACATAACCGGGACTGACGATCAACTCGCCATCGCGGTCGATGCTGACGAAAACACCGGCACGGGCGATGTCTTCCGGCGCGAAGGTGACGGGCCGGTTCTCGAAGCCTTCCAACTCGGCTTCGATCTCCCCGAGCCGCTGGTCGATCTCATCGGGCAGGTCGTCGGCTTCTGCATACTGCGCTTCGAGTTCGTCATACTCGTCGCGCAGCGCCTCGCGGGCGGTGCGCTCCTCGTCGGTCAGCTCCTGGGTCACACCGACCAGCCTGCGCAGGCCGTTGGCGTAGCCGTAGGGAAGTTCGACTGCCGCGTCGATCCACTTCCAGCCCTGTCCGGCGATCTCGTCGGCGACAGTGCGCAGCTTCTCGTCAACCAGGCGGTCGAGCAGCGTGACGTCCTGCAACCAACCGCCGTTCTCGTCGGAGAAGAGATCGCGCAGCACCGGGCCGCCCGCCGCCTCATAGGCGTCGATGCCGATGAAGCGGGCGCGCTTGTCGGCAGCCGGAACCGTGGTCTCGGTCAGCAGGCTGCGGATGTGCCAGGGCTCTTTCTGCCACGACGTGCTGATCCGCTCCCAGACCTGCTGCTGGCGCTCGTGGTCGGGATTGACGGTGAAGGCTTCCAGCATCGCCAGCGTCATCTCATTCCGCGCATAGGCGTCGTGCAGCGCCGGCGCGACCGTCGCGAGACGAAGGCGCTGCATGATGTAGCGCGGCGTGGTCCGCCAGGCGTCGGCGATCTCCTCCTTCGACATGCCCATGTCGAACATCCGCTTGAACGCCTTGAACTGGTCGAGCGGATGCAGGGCGAGGCGCAGCAGGTTCTCGGCCAGCGAGTCGTCGACTGCCGAGGTCTTGGCATCGGCCTTCTTGACGATGCAGGGGACGAGGCCATCGGCCGGGAAGCGACCGGCTTCGACGAGGCGCGCGATGGACCTGTAGCGGCGGCCGCCGGCCGGGGTCTCGAAATCGCCGGTCTCAACGCCGTCCGCGTCGAGGATGGCGCGAACGTTGAGGCCCTGCACGAGATCCTCGCGCCGGTCGATGTCATGGGTAAGTTCGTCCAGACCCGCCTCGACGTCAGCCTCGCGAACATTGCTGTCCGACAGCCTGATCCGGTTGAACGGAATGTCGCGCGCCCGTGAAAAGACGATCATCGGGGCGACGGGCTTCTTCCTGGCAGCTTTGGCCATGGTGATTTCTCCGCGACGGGCGGCCGGGAGCCACTCTCTCGACCTCCAACCCGTCACGAAGCGAAGCGCCGCCCTCTTCCTCTGAAGAGTGCGACGCCAGGCCACAAAGCCGGCAACCGGAAATCAGGATTCCCGGCTTTCCGTATCTGTGGATGTGCGGGTGAATGCCGCACCGGCGCGGTAGAGGGCTCGTTCCGCCGCCTGGATGCTGCCGGTTTCCCACGCAGCCTCCGCCCAGACCGAGATCGGGAAATCCCCGGTGAAGAGCAGATCCCGCTCGATCCCCATGCCGAAGGGCAACCGGACCCCACGCAGCTCTTCCAGGCTCCACGAGCCGAGTTCGGGGTAGCCGATATCGGCCAGGCCGAACATGATGTCGCCGCCCTGATCCAGCTCGGTGGCGAGCCAGACGCCCGCGCCGAAGGGGTTGAAGAATTTCACGACGGGGATGTGATCCCCGCCGCGCTGGCATCCATTGGCCAGAAGCCGGTCACGCTGTGTTCCGGTCAGGAGGATCATGCCGCGACCCTCCCGTCGATTGCAGCCGGATCCGGTTCCCCGGCATCTTCGGCCGGCAGATGCGCCAGCAGCCAGTCGGCCGCCTTACTGGCCTGTGAGGCCGCGCGGACAATGGCGCGGTTATCCTCGCGCAGCACCTCCAGCCAGGAGCCGATGTAGTCGGCATGGCGCACGGTCGGCACGATGCCGAGCGAGGCGCAGCAGAAGGCCGCGTTCATCTCAGCCACCAGCTCCTCGAAGGCGTATTTCTTCGTGCCGAAACTGCCCGAAAAATCCCGCCCCAGGCGCGAGGCATGGCCTGTGGCGTGACCCATCTCGTGGAGCGCCGTCCTGTGCCAGTT
>JAJUFW010000398.1 GCA_029263555.1 Alphaproteobacteria bacterium | reverse complement strand
CGGCCGCGTCGTCTTCACGATCGGAGACGACCAGGGCAGGACCGCGCGTGTCGTCAGCGACAAGCCCCTGTTCAAGGAGGTCTGGTACTCGGTCGCGGCAAGCTATGATCCGGCGAGCGGCAAGATTGCGCTTCATCAGAAGTCGGTCATCAACCGGGTGAACAGCGTGTTCGGCCTGGTCGTGCCCCTCGATTCCGATGCCAGCGTGTCGGTCGATACCGACATCAGGATGGCGGACGCGCAAGTTCCGGTCATCATCGGCGGCTATGCGGAGGCACGTGCCGAGGAGGGCGAGAGAACCTGGTGCGTGGCGACCTACAACGGCAAGGTCGACGCCCCCAAGGTCTGCGGGGAGGTGCTCGATGGGGACGGCGCCGCGCGTCTGGCAAAGGGTGATATTCCAACCGGATCCTGGATCGCCCGCTGGGATTTCGCTGCCGGCATCGGCCCCAATGGCATCCCGACCGACCATGTCGAGGACGTCTCCGGCAATGGCATTCACGGCCGGTGCGTGAACCAGCCGGATCGCGGCATGACCGGCTGGAACTGGGACGGCCACGAGGAGAAGTTCATCCACTGTCCCGAACAGTATGGCGCGATCTGGTTTCACGAGGAGAACCTCGACGACTGCCGCTGGGACCATGACTTCGAATTCGTCATTCCCGACGGCCTGAAGAGCGACTGCTATGCCGTGCGCCTCCGCCAGGGAGAGTACGAGGACTACATCCCGTTCTTCGTCCTGCCGCCGCGCGGCAAGGCAACGGCGAAGATACTGGTCCTGTTCAGCACCTTCAGCTACCTCGCCTATGCCAACGAGCAGATCATGCAGAAGGCGGACATCGGCCAGGCTGTCGCGGGCCATGTTCCGGTTCTCGATGAAAGCGACATCGAGCTGCATGAGAACGTGAACAACTACGGCCTCTCCACCTACGACGGGCATGTGGATGGGCGGGGCGTCCAGTATTCAACCTGGCGCCGGCCGATCCTCAACATGCGCCCCAAGCATCGGCAGGGCTTCGGCTCCGTCTGGCAGTTGCCGGCGGATCTGCACCTGATCGACTGGCTCAACGAGAAGGGGTTCGAATACGACATCGCGACCGAGCATGATCTCCACGAGCAGGGTCTCGACCTGCTCAAGCGCTACAACGTCGTGCTGACCGGCTCGCATCCGGAATACTACTCCCTGGAGATGCTCGATGCCTGGGAGGACTATCTCTGTGCCGGCGGCCGCGGCATGTATCTTGCCGCCAACGGTTTCTACTGGATCATCGCGCCGCATCCCGAGAAGCCCTGGGTGATGGAAGTCCGGAAGGAGCTTGGCGTCACGGCCTGGGCGGCGCGCCCGGGCGAATACCACTACAGCACGACCGGTCGGCGTGGCGGCAGGTCGCGGGGACGGGGCCGGGCGCCGCAGAAGATCTTCGGCACCGGGATGACCAGCTACGGCTTCGACCATTCCGGCTATTTCGTCCAGATGCCGGACAGCCAGGACAAGCGGGCCGCCTGGATCATGGAAGGCATCGCCCCGGACGAGAAGATCGGGGATTTCGGGCTCGTCGGCGGCGGCGCGGGCGGCTTCGAGCTCGACCGCTACGACCTGTCGCTGGGAACGCCCCCGCATACGCTGCTGGTCGCCAGCTCCGTCGAGCACAGCGTGACCTACACGGTCGTTCCCGAGGACAAGGCCTTCCCGCATCCGGGAATGCACGGAGGTGAACATCCGCTTGTCCGGGCGGACATCACCTACTTCACGACGGCGAACGGGGGCGGCATGTTCAGCACCTCGTCGATCTCCTGGCTCGGCAGCCTCTCGCACAACAACTACGACAACAACGTGTCGAGGATGACCGAGAACGTGCTGCGCCAGTTCGCCAAGGACGAGGACGCACCGGCGATTTAGGTCGCTCCGGACGGGGCGGCCATCCGGCTGCCCCGTGTCTGATGCCGCAACCCCCGGGTCCGGGCTGGTGCGCCACGCGAATTCCTGCAGCGGCGCGGGATGGAGGCCCGGGTCGGATCCGGCGCCGGCAGCTCATGCCGCGGTTGCAGCTCTCCCTGAAGCTTCCCGCACCTTGCGCTGAACCCCGCCGTCGCCGGTGCTTGCCGGACCATGGACCCCGATCGGGCCAGATGCCCGATGGCGCTGCCAGGTAGAGCGGCTTCCGGCAACTGGAAGAGCAGTTGCCGGAGAGCGCTCACTGACCGGATGCTTCGCCCGAGTTCAGACCGGAGCTCCGCGGTCCCGACGGGGTGACGGGCTTGCGCAACACACCCGGGCGATTGCTCCGCATCTGCTCGGCCCGCTGGCGGGCGGCGGCCTCCGTGGGAAACACCAGGTCGGAGAAGAGCTGCACGGGACAGCCAGCATCGGCACGCATCTGGCCCACGACGAAGCCGGCACCGTCCGCGAGCGCAACGATCACATACCAGCCTCGGACCGGCCCCGGGCGGTAGCCGTTGTGCTTGGCGAGGATCCGGCCCAGGTCCTGGTAGTCGCCGTAGCCCTCCCGCAGGTATCCCGGGTCCGGCGCCCCGACCTCCGCATCCGGGTCGCCTGAATCGAGCCAGCGGTAGCTGCCCTCGGGGAGGCCGACCACGCGCGGGTGGTCGGCGACAACTTTCGCGTGCGGCGTCATGGCAGGGGTCCCTCCGCCACGAAGCCATCGATCACGTTGCGCATGATGCGCGAGACGTTGTTGTCGTAGTTGTTGTACGACAGCGAGCCGGTGAAGGTCATCGATCCGACCGAGAACACGGCGCCGTCATTGGGAGTCTTGTAGTAGACCATGTCCGCGCGCAGTTTCGGATTGTTGTCCCCCGTCCCCGCCGAGAAATACCCTCTCGAGTGATAGGTCGACTCCTCGGAGACCGAGACGAAGATGTCGTTGTGCCCCTCGGAATGGGCCAGCAGAAACGCCCGGTGGGGTGTCCCGAGCTCGAGATCGTAGCGGTCGAGTTCGAGCCCCGCCGCGCCATCACCGATGAGGCCGAAGTCGCCGATCGGTTCATCCTTGCCCACGCCCTCCATGATCCAGGCGCATTCGGGCAGCTCGCTGTCCGGTGCGCGGCGGTAGTAGGAGGAATAGGTGAGGCCGAACGAGGTGAAGACGACGCCGAGATGCTTGCTCATCGCGCGGCCGCGAACACGCCACAACCCCCCGTGCTTGCCGTCGAACGCGTTGCAGTATTCGCCGGGATTGATGGTCCAGGCGCGCGAGCCGTTGTCGCCCTTGCGGACCTCCATCAGGGCCGGGTTGGCCGGATGGGGCACGACCGCCCAGTAGAAGCCGTTGGCGGCGAGGTAGAGCCAGCGTCCGCCCTGCATCTGGTAGTCGTGATAGGCATTCATCGTTTCCTCGGAGGAATACTCCGGGTGATGCCCTGTCAGCACGACGCGATACTGCTTCAGGAGCTCGACGCCCTCGCGCTGGAGGTCGTGATCGGTGATGACATCGAGGTCGTACCCCATCTGGTCGAACCAGTCGATGATGTGGAGGTCGGCGCTCATCTGCCAGAGCGAGGGCGACAGGACATGAATGAACTTCGGCCGCATGTTCAGGATCGGCCGGAGACAGGACGAGATGT
Source organism: Alphaproteobacteria bacterium (assembly GCA_029263555.1). Classification (GTDB taxonomy): domain Bacteria; phylum Pseudomonadota; class Alphaproteobacteria; order DSM-16000; family Inquilinaceae; genus JAJUFW01. The sequence goes on along the minus strand of JAJUFW010000398.1, from coordinate 33 downwards.
TCACGCCCCAGCCATCCCGGTACGTCGCATAGG
>JAJUFW010000295.1 GCA_029263555.1 Alphaproteobacteria bacterium | reverse complement strand
CGGTTGCGATGTGGGGGCAGCAGCACGATCCGGCCGACGGCGACGTTCGACCGGACAATGTCGTAGAGGACGCGCCCGACCAGGCGCAGGATCGCCTCCGGGCGGCGCAGCCTGGGCCTGGGCGCTTCCAGCGCCGTCAGGACCAGCGGGGCGCCGAGCGCCAGCGCGCCGCCGAGCAGCAGATGGGCCGGCTCCACGCTCTGGTTGAGGAGGAGCCACAGCGCCAGGATGAATCCGGACGAACAGGGATAGGGAAGCCAGCGGGTCATCGTCCGCTCATCGTTTCCGGTGCCACGACCGGCGGGGCGGACAGCACCTCCTCGATATAGGTTGCCGGGAGGTGCAGCGCGGTCGCCGTCGTCTCCATGTATCTCATGACCGGCCCGGCCTCGACCGTGAGCGCGAGACAGAGGCCGAGCAGGACGACGATCGGGGCCATTTCGATGATCCCGACGCGTGGCACCTCGCGGTCCTCGGTCCAGAATGACCGGATGCCGGCGCGGGTCATTCCGATCAGCGTCGCCCAACCCGACCACAGGATCATGATCAGCAGGGCCCAGGCCGCCGGGCCGGCGCCGCTGCCGCCGGAGGCATCGGACGCGAAGATGCCGGTAAGGAGCGCGAATTTCCCGATGAAGCCGGAAAGCGGCGGCAGCCCGATCAGGATCAGGGCGCAGCAGACGAAGCTGACACCGAGCACGGCCATGGTCGCCGGGATCGGCATGCCGACCTGCTCGTCCTCATCCAGGATCTCTTCCTCCGGGTCGCCGAAGGCTTCCCTGGTCACGGCCAGCAGGTCGGCGCCGACTTCGCGGCCCCGCTCGACCAGTTCGATCAGCAGGAAGAAGGCCCCGAGAGCGAGCGTCGAACTCGCGAGATAGAACAGGGCGCCTGCCGTCACGTCGGCGTCGTTCACCCCGATCACGGCCAGCAGGGTGCCGGATGAGACCAGCACGCTGAAGCCGGCGAGGCGTGCCATGTCCTGGGAGGCGAGGACGCCGATCGACCCGAACACGATGGTCATTATGCCGCCGTAGAACAGCCATTCGTCCCCGAGGGTACTTGCGCCCTCACTGCCGCCGATCAGCAGCCAGACGCGGAGCACGGCATAGACGCCGACCTTGCTCATGATCGCGAAGAAGGCGGCCACCGGGGGGCTGGACGCGGCATAGGTCGACGGCAGCCAGAAGCCGAGCGGCCACATCGCCGCCTTGACCAGGAAGGCGACCCACAGCACCGCCGCGCCCGCGCGGAACAGGGCCTCGTCCTCGGGGGCAAGCGCCGGAATGCGCGCCGCGAGATCCGCCATGTTGAGCGTCCCGGTCGTGCCGTAGATCAGGCTGACGCCGATCAGGAACAGGAACGAGGCGGCCAGATTAACGACGATATAGTGCAGGCCCGCCCTTACCCGGCGGCTTCCGGAGCCGTGCAGGACCAGCCCGTAGGATGCGGCGAGCAGAACCTCGAAGAAGACGAACAGATTGAACAGGTCGCCCGTCAGGAACGCCCCGTTCAGGCCCATGATCAGGAACTGGAACAGCGGATGGAAGTAGATGCCCGCATGATGCCATCGGGCGAGTGCGAAGAGCAGCGAGGCCAGGGCCAGGACGGCGGTGAGCACGAGCATCAGCGCCGAAAGCCGGTCCAGAACCAGCACGATCCCGAACGAAGCCGGCCAGTTGCCGAGCAGATAGACCCCGATCTTGGAGGCGGAGCCGTCCGCTCCCGGACCGTCGACCAGCCGCAGCAGGGTCACCGCGACCGCGATCAGGATGATCGTGGAGGCCAGATTGATGCCGGCCTTCAGCGTGCGGCGCCGCTCCTCGATCATCAGCATCGAGGCGCCGGCCAGGAGCGGCAGGACCACCGGCACGATGATCAGATGGTCGATCCAGCCGGTCATTCCGAAGGCTCCCGGCCGTCGACATGGTCCGACCCCGTCAGGCCCCGAGCGGCCAGGAGGACGACCAGGAACAGGGCGGTGGTGGCGAACCCGATGACGATCGCCGTCAGGACCAGGGCCTGCGGCAGCGGATCCGTATAGCGGGACAGATCTCCCATTTCACCCGGCGCCAGAACCGGCGGCGCGTCGAAGCGCAACCGGCCCATGGAGAAGATGAACAGGTTCACGGCATAGGAGATCAGGCACAGCCCGATGATGACCTGGAAGGTGCGCGGGCGAAGTAGCAGCCATACGCCCGATCCCGCCAGGATGCCGATGCCGAGGGAAAGGATCAGTTCCATGATCCCTCCGCGGAGGCCTGAATGCCGGTTTCCTGCGGAGCCGGGCGGGGGACGCGATGGCTGCGGATCGACTGGTGAGCGAGGGCGATCAGTACCAGCACCGTCGCGCCCACCACCAGGGAGTAGACGCCGAGGTCGAAGAGCAGGGCGCTGGCCAGGGGGACGGCGCCGATCGCCCAGAGTTCGGCATAGCTGTAATGCGAGGTCAGGAACGGATAGCCGAACAGCCAGGACCCGGCGCCCGTGGCGGCCGCGAGAATGAGGCCAGCCCCGATCCAGCGCACGGGCAGGATGCGCAGGCGCGCTTCTACCCAGCGGGTGCCGCCGGCCATGTACTGCAGCAGGAAGGCGACGGCCATGGTCAGCCCGGCCACGAAGCCGCCTCCCGGCTGGTTGTGGCCGCGCAGCAGCAGGTAGGCGGCGAAGACGGCTACCACCGGGAACATCAGGCGCATAATCACGCCCGGGACCAGCAGGAAATCGGCGACCGTGTCGCCTTGCTGGCGGTCAGGATGGTCGACGTCGAAGGCGTTCTGGAAGCGCTGCTGCTCCGGAATCTCCACACTGTCGGGCGCGGGGCGGAAGCGGCGAAGCAGCGCGAATACCGTGAGCGCGACCACGCCGAGGACGGTGATCTCTCCCATCGTGTCGAAGCCGCGGAAGTCGACCAGGATCACGTTGACGACATTGGTCCCGCCGCCCTCGGTGTAGGATCGCTCCAGGAAGGATTGCGAGATGCTTTCGGGCAGAGGGCTCGTCATGACGGTATAGGCGATGGCGGCAAGGCCGATCCCGGCCAGGGCGGCCAGGAGCAGGTCGCGCGCCCTGCGAATGCGGGCCGCCGCGGAGGGAACGGTCGGCCCGTATTCCTGGACCCGCTTCGGCAGCCATCGCAGGCCGAGCAGGATCAGCACCGTCGTCACGATCTCGACCAGAAGCTGCGTTAGGGCCAGGTCGGGCGCCGACAGCCAGACGAAGCTGATGCAGGTGACGAGGCCGGCGCCGCCCATCAGGATTAGGGCGGCAAGCCGGTGATACTTTGCCTGCACGGCGGCGCCGATGGCGCAGACGATGCCGATGCACCAGACGGCCGCGAATGCGGGGTCGGCAGACCAGGCGGATGGCAGTCGCGGCAGCAGGTCGCCCCGCAGATAGAGCGGTCCGGCCGCGGCCAGGATCGCCGCCCCGACCAGCAGCCGGAGCTGCGGCTGAAGGCGGCGGGTCCCGATCAGCGTCTCGAGCGTCCTGGCCCATCGCCAGGACAGCATGACGATCGCCCGTTCGAAGATGCGCTTCCCCTTGAGATGCCTCAGCAGGGGCGGGCCCTCGACGCTGCTCAGCAGATAGCCGCGGAGGATGAAGGAGAGCAGCACGCCACCGCAGAGTGCGGCAACGCTCATCAGCAGGGCGGGCGTCACCCCGTGCCAAACGGCGAGACTGTAGTCCGGCGTTGCCGGGCCGAGCACGGCGCGCACCGCCAGATCCAACAGCGGGCCCACGGTGGCCGCGGGCGCGACGCCGACGATCAGGCAGACCAGCACCAAGAGCTCGACCGGAAAGCGCATCCAGCGCGGCGGTTCGTGCGGCTGGCGGGGAAGCTCCACCGGCGGCGGGCCGAAGAACACGTCGCGGATGAACCGGAACGAATAGGCGACGGTGAACATCCCGGCCAGGGTGACGATGTAGGGCAGCGCATCGTCGATCGGCGATCCGCTGTGCATTTCGATCGTTTCCGCGAAGAACATCTCCTTGGAAAGGAAGCCGTTCAGCAGCGGAACGCCGGCCATTGCGCCTGCCGCCACCATGGCCAGGGTGGCGGTGATCGGCATGAACTCCTTCAGTCCGCTGAGGCGCCGGATGTCCCGGGAACCGGTCTCGTGATCGATGATGCCGACGGCCATGAACAGCGACGCCTTGAAGGTCGCATGGTTCATGATGTGGAAGATCGCCGCGACGATGGCGAAGGGTCGGTCCAGGCCGATCAGCAGGGTGATCAGCCCCAGATGGCTGATCGTCGAATAGGCCAGGAGCCCCTTCAGATCCTGCTGGAAGATCGCGAACCAGGCAGCGACGATGAAGGTGACGAGCCCCGCGGTTCCGATAAGCAGCAGCCATTCGTCCGTGCCGCCCAGCGCCGGCCAGAACCGGATCAGCAGGAAAATGCCTGCTTTGACCATGGTCGCGGAATGCAGATAGGCGGACACCGGGGTCGGCGCGGCCATGGCCCGCGGCAGCCAGAAATGGAAAGGGAACTGTGCGCTCTTGGTGAAGGCGCCGAGCAGGATCAGCACGAGGACGGGCAGGTAGATCTCGT
>JAJUFW010000513.1 GCA_029263555.1 Alphaproteobacteria bacterium | reverse complement strand
GGTCATCCACATGCCGTAGTGGAACTCGACCGGGCCGCCGTTCATGACGCCGGCGAGCAGGTGCATGTTGAAGATCGGCCAGCCGCCGCCATTCGCCATCGGCAGATTGAAGGCCTGGGCCATGTGGGCGACCTTCAGCCCCTCGGTGTAGCCGCCGTTGTAGAGGACGTTCGGCTGCAGGACGTCGACCGCGTGATGGGTCACGAGCTCGCGGAAGCGCCAGCGATGGCCTTCCATCTGGCCGGCGGAGATCGGAACCTGGGTCCGGTTGCGCAGGTCGGCCAGCGCCCGGGCGTCGTTCTGCTGGATCGGCTCCTCGAACCACTTGAGGTTCACGTCCTCGAGCGCGCGGCAGAGCATCAGCGCGTCATGCGGATTGAACCAGCAGTTGGCGTCGATCATCAGGTCGACGTCGGGCCCGATCGCCTCGCGGGCGGCGCGGACGCGGCGGACGTCGTCCTTCCAGGTCCGGGTCGGCTCGCCGCCGACCACCATCTTCAGCATGGTGTGGCCGTCCGCCAGGAACTTCTTCGCGTACTCGGCGATCTGCTGCTCGTCGAAGAACGGGTAGCCGAAGGTCGCGTAGGTGTAGGCTTCGTTGTTGAAGCCGCCCAGAAGCTCGGCGACCGACTTGTTGGCCAGCTTGCCCCGGATGTCCCACAGCGCGATGTCGATCGCGGACAGGGCGTTGGAGATGACGCCCGTGTAGGTCCGGATGTTGAGCTGCTTCCAGACGAGGTGATGGATCTTCTCGGTGTGGTGCACATCCATGCCCTTGATCAGGGGGAAGATGTGCTCCTCGATGCAGGGGATGACGGCCCACGGCAGGAACGAGCCGGTAACGCCAAGCCCCTTCAGGCCATCCTCGGTCTCGACCTCCACGAAGACGAACATGCGCGTCTCGATGGACTCGCCGATCCCCGGCAGGTCGATCTCGTGCCGGTGCAGGCTGGCCTTAATCTTAGCGATCTTCAATTGCTTCCTCCTCGTTTCGGATCTCAAAAGCCCGAAGCCGCGGCCGGGACGGTCGCCTGGAGCGATTCCCGCCACCGCTTCTTGCCATGCAAGACATGCTCCTCGCCCAGGCGGCGCGCCTCTGCGGCGTCGCCCCGGCGGATCGCATCGACGATCGCCCGGTGTTCGCTGTTGGTCTCGCCGGGCGACGACAGCGAACGCCGGAGCGAATGGGTTTCGCGGATCAGGTCGTTGTAGATCCGCTGCGCGCATCCGTGATCGGCGATCCGGTTGATCAGCGCATGGAAATCGACGTTGACTCGGTAGTATTCGGCGATCTGCCCGGCCGCGATCGCCTCCTCCATCTTCTCCACGAAAATCTCGAGCTGGCGCAGTTCCGCCTCGGTCCGGCGCTCCGCCGCGCGGCTGCAGAGGAGACCGGTGAGCAGCGCCCGGACGTCGTAGGTCTCCGCGACCTCAACCTCCGACATCTGTCGGACGAAGGCGCCGCGGCCGGGATCGGCGATCAGCAACCCCGCCTCGACCAGCGCACGGGTCGCCTCCCGGACCGGGCCCCGGCTGACGCCGAACTGTTCGGCCAGGGCGTATTCGTTGACCCGGGAGCCGGGCGGAAGGTCGCCGGCGTAGATCATCTGCTCGATTTCCTGGCGGACGCGGGCCGACAGACCTTCGGCCCGCTTGATGCGCCTTACGGCCACACATCCCTCCCCATGCTCGCCTTCGTTCGCCACGGTGTTAACTGTAGGACTGCAGACTGTCAACTGTTGACAATTCAGGAAGGTGCGCGGCCGCACTCCGGAGGGGGCGTCAGCTCGGCTCGGCCAGCACCCAGTCGGCACCCGACTGGCTTGCGATTTCGTAAAGACGGCGCAGCAGGCCCGATCCGATCGGGATCCCCTCCTTCGACCGCCGCTCCATCTCGGCCCGCTCGGGGTCGCCGGCGACCATGACCGGACGGGCGGGATCGACGGGCGGGGTGGCGCGGAGCGCGTCGCAGAGCGCCTTCACGTCGGCCTTGAAGTCGGCGACATCGCGGAACATGCCGGGATCGATCGCCATGAAGAAATGCCCCACATCCAGGCCGAAGGGCTGGCGGCTGTGCATCGGATCGGTGATCAGGGTCGACCCCGAGAGGCAGGACGCCAGGATGTTGACCATGACGGCAAGGCCGTAGCCCTTGTGGCTCGCCCCCTCCGCGGTGCCGCCGAGGGGCGCCAGGAAGCCGCCGTTCATCACCTCCGACGGGTCCAGCGTCGGATGGCCGTTCCGGTCGAAGCCCCAGCCGGGCGGCATCTTCTGGCCTTCGACGACCTTGTTGCGGACCTTGCCGGAAGCGACCGCCGCCGTCGCCATGTCCAGAAGGAAGGGCCGGCCGTCCTCGCCCGGGGCGGCGAAGGACCAGGGATCGGTGCCGAGTCGCGCGGCCGCGCCGCCGGTCGGCGCCACGCGGACGCCGAAGACCGTGGTGGAGGCGATGCCGATCAGGTCGGCTTCGGCCGCCATGCTGGTGAAATAGCCGAGCGCGCCGAAATGCCCGGAATTGCGCACCGCGACCGCGCCGATGCCGGACGCCTTGGCCTTCTCGATCGCGACCGACATGGCGAAGGTCGCCGGGACATGGCCCAGCCCGCCGTCGCCGCTGACCAGCGCGCTGACCGGCGTCTCGCGCAGGATCGACGGGCGCGCCTGCATGTTGATCGGCCGCGTCTGCCGCCGCTCGTTGTATTCGACGATCATCGCGATGCCGTGGCTTTCGACACCCCGGAGATC
>JAJUFW010000194.1 GCA_029263555.1 Alphaproteobacteria bacterium | reverse complement strand
TTCAGGGCGTGGGACGGGCGGGATCTTGCCGATGAGCAGACCATCGGGCACGTGAAGCGGCGGCTCGCCTACCGGACGGCTGTCCTGGTCGCGACCGGGCCCGAGGCGGCCGCCCTCGCCGGGATCGGCATGGCCGCGGAAGCGTCCCGGCAGCACATCGCCGAAATGCTGCTCACCATCGGGGCAGAGACCGTCATTCTGACGGACGAGAACGGTCCGGACGACATGGTCGTCGATTGCATCGCCGGTCTGGAGGGAGACGGGGGCTCCTTCTCCTTTCCCAGGCCGAGAGGAGTCCGTGTCCGGGGCGTCTGTGGCGCGCTTGCCACCGCGGTCGCGACCTTTCTTGCCCGCGGCAGCGATCGGGCGACCGCGATCCAGCAGGCCCGGCTCTATGTCGCGGGCGCCGTCGCCAATGCCTCGGCGGCTGCGGGGGCGAGCGCCTCGCTCAACCACGCCTACGCCGTCGTTTCGGAACCCTTCCAGCGCGGCTGACGCGCCGGCCGGCGCAGGTCCGTGAAATATTCATGTATTCGGGAAATGTCATCTCGGCGAGGTTGACGCGACTCGCCACATGTCCCACATTCATATCGTCGGTTCGCCGAGGCGCGGACCGGCAACGCCCTTCGGGGCCGCGGCAATTTGACGGAAGCAGCTTGCGCCGCGTTACCAAACGCTAAAGCGCCACGAAGTGTCTTCGTGGTTCCGGCCTTGATGAAAGGAGGAACTTCGCGATGATCGTCGCTTCGATCTCCATGACATTCCCCACGGTTGGAACCGGTCCGGGGGTTTGTCCGTCCCTCTCCGAAACCTGTCGAATGACCTGCTGCGCGGCCTGACGGCCGGCGCTTCATCAGGGTTCCACCAATCGACCGTTTTCGCACGGGCCCAGGCGCAGCCGCCCCTCAGGGGATTCGCCGGGCTTTCGAGGGATTTCGAGATCCATGCGTGACATCACTGCCTATGCGATAGAAACCTCCGGCACGGGGACCGGCGCCGGCGTCGTCGTCCGCGAGCGCGGCGGGTACCGGTTCTATGCCTCGAACGAGATGTTCGTGTCCCTGGACGGCAAGGTCTTTCGCTCGCCCAAGGACGCGGAGCGGGCGGCCGACCGGCTTGCCTCCGCCCGCCGCCGGGCACCATCCGCCTTCGGCCGTCACTGGCGCTGAGCGGCGGGGCGGGCGGCGGCCGGGCCGATTGTATCCCGGCAATTGCGGCGTTGACGCTTTTCCGGGACCCCTGATACGGGATCTGCAGTCACGTTCCGGAGAGCCCTCATGCAGATTCCGATCTATCAGGTCGACGCCTTCACGGACCGGGTATTTGCCGGAAATCCGGCCGCCGTCTGTCCGCTGGAGAGCTGGCTGCCCGACGGCACGCTTCAGGCCATCGCTGCCGAGAACAACTTGGCCGAGACGGCCTTCTTCGTTCCGGCTGAGGGCGGCTACGAGCTGCGCTGGTTCACGCCGACGGTCGAAATCGATCTCTGCGGGCATGCGACGCTGGCGACAGCCTGCGTGATCATGACGCTGCTCGACCCGGGTCGCGAGCGCGTCTCCTTCCAGACGAGGCGCGCGGGTAAGCTGACGGTCGCCCGGGAAGGCGACCGCTTCACGCTGGATTTCCCGGCCCGGCCGCCGGTCGCCAGCGAGGGGCATCCGGATCTGGTGCCGGCGCTGGGCGGAGCGGCTCCCGAGGCTCTGTTCGAAGCTGCCGGCAAGTATCTCGTCGTCTATACGGATGAGGAGACGGTCCGCGGCATCCGGCCCGATTTCCGCCGCCTGCCCGGCCCGCGCGGCTTCGGGGTGATCGTGACGGCGCCCGGGCGCGAGGTCGACTTCGTCTCGCGCTATTTCGCGCCCGCCCACGGAATCGACGAAGATCCGGTTACCGGCGCCGCCCATTGCACGCTGACCCCGTACTGGGCCGGCCGTCTGGGTCGGACCGTCCTGGAGGCGCGGCAGGTTTCGGCCCGGGGCGGCGCGCTGACCTGCGCCCTCGACGGCGACCGCGTGCGCATGACGGGCGCGGCCGTTCTGTACCTTCAGGGCACCATTCATGTCTGAGGCGGCGCTCTCCCGCCCGGTCATACGGCCGGCCGCAGGGGCGGGAGACATCGCGCATGTCCGGGCGCTGTTCCGGGAATATGCCGAATCGCTCGGCTTCTCCCTCTGTTTCCAGGGCTTCGAGGAAGAGCTGGCCTCGCTTCCGGGACGCTATGCCCCGCCGCGAGGGCTCCTGTTCCTGGCGCGGGTCGGAGGAGAGGTCGCGGGCGTCGTCGGGCTTCGGCCGCTCGATGACGACGCTTGCGAGATGAAGCGGCTCTATGTCCGTCCGGCGTTCCGCGGAACCGGCGCCGGAGGCGCGCTGGCCCGCGCCGTCGTCGAGGGCGGACGGGCTCTCGGCTACCGGTCCATGCGTCTCGACACCATCCGGACCATGACCGCCGCGCGGGCGCTCTACCGCGCGCTCGGCTTCGTCGAGATCCCGGCCTATTACGACAATCCGCTCGACGACGTCGTCTTTCTGGAGAAGATCCTTGCCTGATCGGGCATCGGCCGGGACCCGGCAGCGGTGAGCGGGGCGGCGGCAGGTCCCGGCCTCGTCCGCCTGCTGGAAGGTCTGGGGGCGGCACCCTGGCCCGCCGAGATGCAGGAGACGGTCCGGGGCTGGATGCTAGGCTTCACGCGGGGCGTAACCCGTCGGGCGAATTCGGTGATCCCCCTTTCCTGGACGGGCGGCGAGCTTGAGGCCGCCATCGCCGAGGTCGAGGCGCGCTATCACGGCCGCGGCCTTCCGCCCTGCTTCAAGATGACCGAAGCGGCACAGCCGTCCGGCCTGGATGCGGCGCTCAAGGCCCGCGGCTACAGGGTCGAGGGGCGGTCATGGGTCATGACCGCCGATGCCGCCGTGACCGCTGCGCGATGTCCCGCCGTGGCAGAGACGGCAATCGCCCCGGATCCCGATCCTCTGTGGTGCTCGCTTGCCTGGCCTGCGGATCGGCCGGCAGGGTTCGAGGCGGACATCCGGGCCGGCATCGCCGGGCGGATCGGCGGTCCCCGCGCGTTCGCGACCGTGATCTGCGCAGGCCGGCCGGCAGGCGTCGCGCTCGGGGCCGTCGTCGGGGAACGGTGCTGCATAACGGCCGTCAGCACCCTGCCGGCCTTCAGGCGCCGGGGCGTTGCCCGTACGGCGCTCGGTGCGCTCGCGGAATGGGCGACGGCGAACGGGGCCCGGCGGCTCTTCCTGCAGGTCGAAGAGAACAATCCGGCGGCGATCGCCCTTTACCGGACGACGGGCTTCGGCCGTGCCTACGACTACTGGTACCGCGTGCGCTGAGCCGGCAGGGGAGGGGCGGTTCCTCGTCTCGTCAAGTCAGCCATGCATGCCCGGAAAAGCGATTGACGCGTCCCGACCCGCCGTTATGTTCGGCGGCGGGCCACACCCCCCCAACGGGGTGCTACTATTCTGAGAGGAATAGCCATATGAGCAAGCCGCACGCCCTGAAACCGCAGGGCCGGCCGCGCAGCCCCGATTTCTCCTCGGGCCCCTGCGCCAAGCGTCCCGGTTGGACGCTCCAAGCCCTCGACAACGCGCTCGTGGGCCGCTCCCACCGCTCCAAGCCCGGCAAGGCCAGACTGGCCGAAGTGATCGATCGCTCCCGCGCGATCCTGGGGCTTCCCGAGGATTATCGTCTCGGCATCGTTCCCGCCTCCGACACCGGTGCGGTGGAGATGGCGCTCTGGTCGCTGCTGGGCGAACGGGGCGTCGACATGCTCTCCTGGGAGAGCTTCGGGGCCGGATGGGTCACCGATGTGACCAAGCAGCTGAAGCTGGACGATGTCCGGATCCTGACGGCACCCTATGGCGAGCTGCCGGACCTGTCCCTGGTCGACTGCGACCGGGACGTCGTCTTCACCTGGAACGGCACGACCTCGGGCGTTCGCGTCCCGAACGGCGATTGGATCCGCGACGACCGCAAGGGGCTCACGATCTGCGACGCGACCTCGGCCGCGTTCGCGATGGATCTGCCCTGGTCCAAGCTCGACGTCGTCACCTGGTCCTGGCAGAAGGTGCTGGGCGGTGAAGGCGCCCATGGCATGCTGGTGCTGAGCCCGCGCGCGGTGGAGCGCCTGAGCAGCTTCGATCCCGGCCGTCCGCTGCCGAAGATCTTCCGCCTGACCTCGAAGGGGAAGCTGAACGAGGGCATCTTCCGGGGCGAAACCATCAATACCCCCTCGATGCTCGCCGTCGAGGATGCGATCGACGGCCTGAAATGGGCCGAGAGCGTCGGCGGGCTGAAGGGGCTCGTCGCCCGCAGCGAGGCGAATCTCAAGGCCATCGCCGATTGGGTCGCCCGCACCGACTGGGTCGACTTCCTGGCGTCCGATCCGGCCGTCCGGTCCTCGACCTCGATCTGCCTCAAGATCGTCGACCCCTGGTTCGCCGGGCTGGATGACAAGGCCCAGGCCGAGGTGCCGAAGCGGATCGCGGCCGTGCTGGAGGCCGAAGGCGTCGCCTACGACATCAACGGCTACCGCGATGCGCCTCCGGGCCTTCGGATCTGGGGCGGCTCGACCGTCGAAACCTCGGATATCGAGGCTTTGACGCCGTGGCTGGACTGGGCCTTCGCCACGGTCCGCGCCGAGCTCGCGCAGGCCGCCTGAACCGAAATCGCGGCCTTCGCGTCCGGGCCGGCCCGCCAAGGGCCCGTCCGGCCAAGGCCGCCACCCCGCATTCCCGCCCCGGAACGGGCGCGGGAATGCCCGGTTCACTTTTCACGACATTCCGGATCGGAGCCGCCGCCTCAGGCGGCCCTCCATTGGAGTTCCATTCATGCCCAAGGTTCTCATCTCCGACTCGCTTTCGCCCGCGGCCGTCGAGATCTTCCGTGAGCGCGGCGTCGATGTCGACGTCAAGACCGGCCTGAAGCCGGACGAGTTGAAGGCGATCATCGGCGCCTATGACGGCCTCGCCATCCGTTCGGCGACCAAGGTCACCAAGGACGTGCTGGAGGCCGCGACCAATCTGAAGGTCATCGGTCGCGCCGGCATCGGCGTTGACAATGTCGACATCCCGGCCGCGACCCAGCGCGGCGTCGTCGTCATGAACACGCCCTTCGGGAACTCGATCACCACGGCGGAGCATGCGATCGCGATGATGTTCGCGCTGGCCCGCCAGATCCCCGAGGCGAACGCGTCGACCCATGCCGGCAAGTGGGAAAAGTCCAAGTTCATGGGCGTCGAGCTGTTCGGCAAGACGCTCGGCGTCATCGGCGCGGGCAATATCGGGTCCATCGTCGCCGACCGGGCGCTGGGACTGAAGATGAAGGTCATCGCCTTCGACCCCTATCTGTCGGCCGAGCGCGCCGTGGATCTGGGCGTCGAGAAGGTGACCCTGGACGAGTTGTTCCGCCGCTCCGACTTCATCACCCTGCACACGCCGCTCACCGACGCGACGCGGGGCATCATCAGCCGTGAGGCGCTGGCCAAGATGAAGCGCGGCGTGCGCATCATCAACTGCGCGCGCGGCGGCCTGATCGACGAGGAGGCGCTCAAGGAGGCGCTCGATTCCGGCCAGGTCGCGGGCGTCGCCCTCGACGTCTTCGCTGAGGAGCCGGCCCGGTCCCATCCCCTGTTCGGCCATCCCAACGTGGTCTGCACGCCGCATCTGGGCGCATCGACCAGCGAGGCGCAGGAGAACGTGGCACTGCAGGTGGCCGAGCAGATGTCCGACTATCTGATCCAGGGCGCGGTGACCAATGCCCTCAACATGCCGTCGATCTCGGCCGAGGATGCGCCGCGGCTGAGGCCCTATCTGAAGCTGGCGGAGCAGCTCGGCAGCTTCGCGGGGCAGATCACCGAGACCAACATCAAGGCTGTGCGGATCGAATACGAGGGCGAGATCGCCGGCCTAAACGTCAAGCCGCTGACGGCCGTGATCCTGGCCGGTTTGCTGACGCCGCTTCTCGACAGCGTCAACATGGTCTCCGCCCCCGTGATCGCCCGCGAGCGGGACATCGAGGTCGCCGAGACCAAGATCGACCGCGCCAGCGACTACAACACGCTGATCCGGGTCATCGTCACGACCGAGCAGCGCACCCGTTCGGTCTCCGGCTCCCTGTTCGGCGGCGAGAAGCCGCGGATCGTCGGCATCGAGGACGTGTCGCTAGAGGCCGAGCTGTCCGAGCACAT